>NZ_JAIUJZ010000135.1:0-33262 GCF_020176775.1 Saccharopolyspora sp. 6M | reverse complement strand
CCGCGGTGAGGTGCTTCTCGACCGCTCGCCTGCTCACCCGGAGCTCGTCGGCGATCTCCTGGTTGGTGCGGCCCAGCGCCGCCGATTCCGCGACCGCTTCTTCCGCCCGGGTCAACACCGCGGCCGGTTCCGACGGGCCGTTCCCGCGCCCGCCTCCGGGCCCCGGGGCGCCGGTCGCGTGCGGCGGTGCGCCGCTGCGGGCCGCGACCTGGGCGCTCTCGGCCAGCACCAGCTCGGCCTCCGCCGGAGCCCGGTCCCGCAGCGCCTCGCCGAGCGCGGCCAGCGCGCCCGCCAGCTCCAGCCGGTCCGCCGCGGGCCGCAGCACCTGCACCGCTTCCCGCAGCAGCTCCACCCGGCGACCGCCCCCGGTGACCACCGCGCGCACCCGCAGCGCCCGGCCCAGCGGCGTCGGGGCGCCCCAGTCGCGGGCGCGCTGGTACTCCTCCTCCGCGAGCTCCACCGCCGCCCGGACGTCGCCGAGCCGATGCCGCAGCAGCGCCGCGGTGGGCCGCCACGAGCAGGCCGCCGGGCCGAACCAGCCGGCCTGCTCCAGGCGCCTGCCGCAGTCCAGCAGGTGCGTCAGCGCCGTCACCGGATCGCCGTCCTGCATCGCGAGGTTGCTCTGCACCAACCGCCGCAGCGCCACCACCTGCAGGTCGTCCGGCGAATGCGGCAGCAGCAGCACCCGCTCGGCCAGTTCCCGGTCCCGCAGCCTGCGGGCCACCGCACCCATCGCGAACACCGGCGCGGCCATCGACTCCGGCGTGTCCGGCTCGACCAGGTCCAGGGCGGCCGTCGCGCTGCGCCGGGCCTGCACGAGCTGACCGGAGTCCAGGTGCACGAGGCTGTGCTGCGCGGCGACCAGCGCCTCCGCCGCGGTGGCGCCCTGCCTGCGCGCGTGGTCGGCCGCCAGCGCCAGCCACGAGTCCAGGCCTTCCGGGGCGCCGGCCGCCAGCAGGATCGGCGGCAGGTAGCGCAGCACCGAGTGCGTCTCCGAGGTGACGTTCGCCGGTTCCTGGGCCAGCAGCTCCCGCGCCATCGACGCGACCTCCGCCGCCCGCGGCGTGCCGGTCAGCGCCATCGAGGCCAGCAGCACCACGCGCAGTTCCCGCTCGGCGGGGCCGGGCGCGCACTGGCGGGCGTCGAGCTCGGCCATCCGCCCCGGGACCGCCGCGTGCGCCGCCGGGTCCTCCAGCGCCAGGTAGCGGGTCCGCGCCTCCAGCCGCAGCGCCAGCTCCCGGTCCGTGCCCTCCAGCTGGTCGGCGGGACCGTGCTCGGCCGCCACCTCGCGGATCAGCTCGGCCACCCGCGGGTCCGCGCCGGTCACGGTCAGCGGCAACCGCCCCAGCACGCGGGCGCGGTCGCGCGCCTCGCGCAGCTGCGGCACCGACTGGCCGATGTGGCGCACCGCGGCGGGCAGGTCGAACGCCAGCTCCACCGAGCCGAGCTCGGCGAGCAACCGCACCCGGCCCATCCCGCCGGATTCCAGGTCCAGCAGGGCGCGCCGCAGGTAGCGGGCCGCGAGCTCCGGGGACCGCGGCAGCACGGCGTGGGCCGCTTCCCGCAACCGCTGCACGCCCCAGCTGGACAGCGTCGAGTTCACCAGCAGCAACTGGTCGCCCACCGGTTCCGGGGGATAGCCGTGGCCGTGCAGCAGGGCCGCCGCCCGCAGGTGCAGCCGGGTGCTGTCGTGCTCGGCGGTGGATTCCTCGACCGCGGCGATCACGTCGTCCACCAGCAGCTCCACGGCCAGCTCGCCGCGTTGACCGGGCACCGCCACCTCGATCCGGCCCGGGTGGACCCGGAACCACGGTTCCAGCGACCGCAGCGCCCGCTCGTAGCGGCTCGGCGTCAGCCCGGACAGCCGCTGCACCAGCGTGGGGTCCGCGTGCTCGCCGAGGACGACGACGGCGCGGGCGACGTCGGCGGCGAACTCCTCGCCGGACAGGGCCCGCACCAGCCGCCGCCTGCGATCACCCTCGGCGAGCGCGCGCAGCATCGGCAGCGACGCGGGCACCGGGCGCAGCCCCTGCTCGGCGGCCTGGTCCAGCAGGCTCACCAGGTCGCCCGGGTGCCCGCCGGTCAGCTCGTGGCACACCGCGGCGAACCCGTCCGGGTCGGCGTCCGGGCCCGGCTCGGCGCACAACCGGTCGCGGACGAGTTCCGCGGTCGCGGCCACCGACAACCGGCCGGGCCGCACCCGGTGCGCGGCGGCTGCGGTGATCTCGCGGACCAGCGCGCCCCGATCCCGGCCCGAATCCGGGTCCAGCACCACCGCGACCAGCACCCGCATCCCCCGCAACCGGCCGACGAGGTAGGCCAGGCAGCGCAACGAGGCCTCGTCGGCCCACCGGAGGTCGTCCACGGCCAGCACCAGCGGGCACCGCGCGCTCGCCCCGACCAGCAGGGCGTGCAGCGCGTGCAGCACGCCGACCGGAACCGCGCCCGGGTCCTCGACGCGCGCCTCGTCGGCGGGTGGCAGCGCCTCGGCGAGCGACCGTCCCTGGGCCGGGGCGGTGACGTCGTGCAGCAGCCGCCGCACGAGCCCGAACCGGAACGAGCGCTCGCTGGCCGCGCCGCCCGCGCCGAGCACCCGGGCCCCGCTCGCGGTGGCGAGCTCGCGCAACCTGCTCAGCAGCGCGCTGCGGCCGCTGCCGGGCATCCCGCTGATGAGCACGAGCGAACCGGTCCCGCGGCCCACCTGGCGGACGGCGGACTCCAGCACGGCGAGCTCCCACTCGCGTTCGACCAGCATCCGGCGTGCCTCACTCGGCCAGGTCTGGGGGGAGCTGCGCGCGGCCTTCGATGCCGAGCTTGCGGTAGGACTTGGTCAGCCGGAGCTCGACGGTCCGCACCGTCACGCCCAGTTCCTGCGCGATGTCCTTGTTGGACAGACCCCGCGCGGCGAGGCTCGCGGCCCGGCGCTCGGGCACCGACAGCGCGGCGCGCAGCGCCGCCCCCATCCGCGGGATACCCGCGGTTCCCGGGCCGGCCGGGCCCGAACCGGCCAGCGCCAGGGCGGACAACGCCTTGCGGTGCACCGGTTCCAGCAGCCCCGGCATGCCCCAGCGCTCGGCCAGCTCCAGTTCCTCCCCGATGAGCCGGGTCGCCGCGCGGGCCGCGCCGAGGCGGCCCTGCGCGATCGCGGCGGGCATCCGCCAGGACAGCACCGCCGGGTTCAGCCACTCCTTGGCGCGCAGCATCCGGCCGCACTCCTGGAAGTAGCCGAGCGCGGTCGCCGGATCTCCCGTCGCGAGGCGCAATTCGCCGCGGGCGTGCAGCAGGTAGGCGAAGCCCATGCCGCGCTCCGCACCCAGCGGCAGCTCCGCGGCGGCCACCCGCTCGGCGCCGGCTACGTCCTCCAGCCGCAGCAGCGCACCGATCCGCGCGGCCAGGTAGTGCGGCAGCAGCGCCGGGTGCCAGCAGTGCAACGGCAGCTGCCGCACGGCCGCGGCCAGGTCGGCGCCCGCCGCCGGGCAGCGGTCGTCCTTGGCGGCGAGCACGGCCCGCTGCACCAGCGCGTACGCGGCGGCGGCACGCGCCCCGCGGCGGCACGCGTCGAAGATCACAGCGGTGAGCCCGGCCGCGGCCTCGGCCGCGTCGTCCCGGCAGGCCAGCGCGTGGCAGGCCGCGATCCGGGTGGCCAGCGGCAGTTCGGGGCCGCGGTCGGCGAGCGCCTCCCGCGCGAGGGTGCGCACCAGGTCGGGGCGGCGGCCGAGCCGGGCGCAGCGCCACGCCAGCAGACCCGCCTGCGCCGGGTCGGCGGCTTCCTCCGGCACCGGCGGCAGCCGGACGGCGAGCGGTTCCGGGGCGGGCGCGCACAGTTCGTCGGCCAGCAGGCCGAGCGCGTCCAGCGCGGGACTGCGCACCCGGGCGCAGACGGTCGCGAGCTCGCGGCGCGCGGTCTCCGAGTCCCCGCGGGCGACGAGCAGGTCCGCGGCCTGGACGAGCAGCGCCGTGTCGCCGGCGCCGACCGCGTCGGTGAGCACCTGGCGCAACCGCCCGTCGCTGGCGGCGGGGGCGTGCGCCACTTCGATCGCGGCGAGCCGGGTCAGCAGCCGCTGCCTGCAGTCGCCGGGCACGGGTTCGCGCAGGGCGCGGCGCAGCAGTTCGGTGGCGCGCTCGTGCCTGCCCTCCTGGCGGTGCCGCTCGGCGGCTTCGACGAGCGTCTCCACCGCCCAGCGGCGGCGCATCTGCGGTGCGTTGAGCAGCATGTCGGCCAGCGCGCAGGGTTCGACGGCGGCGCGGTGGCCGATCTCGGCGGCGCGGCCGTGCAGCTCCTCCCGCTCGGCCGGTTCCATCTCGGCCAGCACACCGGTCGCCACGGCGGGGCTGGACGCGCGCGGCACGCCGTCCTCGGTGGACTCGCAGATGAGCCCGAGGTGCCGCAGCGAGGTGCGGGCCCGGGCCGCGGCGTGGCCGTGCAGGCCGGCGAGCGCGCAGGCCAGCTCGAAGTCGAACTCCCCACCGCAGAAGGTGATCGCGCGCAGCAGCTCCACGTGGTCGGCGGGCAGTCCGCGCAGCGTGCGGCCCACCAGGTGCGCGACGGCTTCGGCGGCGTGCACCCGCAGCCGGGGGACGTGGCGGGATTCGAAGCCGAGTCCCGCGCGGTGGAACTCCTCCAGCACGAGCCGCAGCACCGCCGGGTTGCCCTCGGTCTCGGTCGTGGTGGCGGCGGCGAAGTCCCGGTCGGCGGGGCCGTACCGGGACAGCAGTTCGGCGACGTCCGGGACGGTGAGCGGGCCGAGCCGGACTCGTCGCGGCGGCACCGGCACCGTCTCGTCCCAGCGGGCGCCGCCGTCGGTCTCGGGGGCGGTGTCGCGCACCGTCCGCACCATGAGGACCGGCGCCCGGTCCAGGTGCCGCAGCATGGCGTGGCACCAGGCCAGCGACCAGGGGTCGATCCACTGGTGGTCGTCCACGGCGAGCAGCAGCGGCCGCCGCGCCGCCACGTCCAGGATCTGCTTGCGCAGGAACGGGATCGGTGCGTTGGTGGCGGCGCCCTCGGCCCACGCGGAGCTGATCCGGGTGAGCTGCTCGGGCGGGCAGAGCAGGGCGATCTGCTGGGCGGCGGTGCTGTAGGGGACGTCGGTCTCCAGCGGTGAGCTCTGCGCGGCGGCCGTGTTGAGCCCGGCGGCGCGCGCGTCGGCGAGCATCGCTTCCAGCAGGGCGCTGCGGCCGGAACCGGGGGCGCCGTTGATGGTGAGCAGACCGGAGCGACCGCGGGCGAGGTCGGCGACGAGTCCGCCGACCACCCGCAACTCGTCGTCGCGCCCGACCAGCTCGTGCTGTCGCGGCGCCGCGGAACTTCGGCCGGGGGCGTCGTGGACCGCGACCATCAGCACGCTCCGAATGGTGCGAGCGCACCGTTCACCGGGTCCGGGATGGGAATCCGGCGAACATGAAAAGTATTCGGACCAAAGCGCAGGTGCCGGTCGACCCGTTCGCCATCACGCACCGTCATCATCACTAGCGTCGAAGCCCCTTTCCGAATCCGCGCAGGTCTGCGGCGCAGTGCCGCGTTCACCGCAACAGGAAGGAGATCGCTCATACCAACCTCCCTTAACTCGAAAAGATGAAGCTAGGGCCGGAACGACACTGAGCGTATCACCCAAAGGTGTGAGCAACCTCATTCTCTCGCAAACAAAGCAAAACAATTCCACACGAGACGACATGATCGGGCCGATCGTGTCGGGAACGATCGATTCAGGGAAAGAGCCCTGCCCGCGCCCCCCGCGGAGCGGGACGGGAACTCACGGAACCGGGGCTTCCGGATCCACCGCCAGCGCCGCCGGGAGCTCCGCGCGCCCCCGCACGCCGAGCTTCCGGTAGGCGCTGGTCAGGTGCAGCTCCACCGTCCGGACCGTGAGGAACAACGACTCCGCGATCTCCCGGTTCGTCGCCCCCGCCGCCGCCCGGACCGCCACCCGCCGCTCGCTGCCGCTCAAGGTGTGCACTGGCGAGTCCGTCCCGTGCCGCAACCGGCCGCCCGCCTCCAGCAGTGCCGCCGAGGACGCCGACACCTGCCGGTGATCGCGGTGCAGCACCGACAGGTCCAGCGCCGACCGCAGGTGCTCGCGCGCGCCCTCCGGCTCGCCCGCGCGCAGCAGGGCCCGCCCCAGCAGGTGCTCCGCCTTCGCCTGCTCCCGCTTCGCCGGCGAAGCCGACAGCACCCGCACCGCCTCCGACAGCACCGGCACCGCCGCGCGGCGCGCCGCCGCCGCGCCGCGCGCCGCCAGCGCCATGCCCCGCGCCCGCCGCGTTCCCCACTTCCGCGCCAGCACCGCGCCGTGCTCGGCGGCGCGCGCCCCCTCCTCCGCCCGGCCCAGGTCGCCGAGCAGGCAGGCCGCGTCGAACCACCACGGCGCGAACACCGGGTTGTCGATGCCCGCCTCCCGCAGGCTCTGCGCGCAGCGGAACAGCTGCTCCAGCGCGCCGTCCGGATCTCCCGCGGCCTCCAGCGCGCGGGCCCGGGCCATCAGGAACTGGTGGTACTCCAAGGCGAAGTCCTCGAAGCGGGCGCGGGAGATCTCCGCCAGCACCGCCGTCGCCCGCTCCGGCTCGCCCTGGCTGGTCAGCGAGGTCGCCAGCGCGATCTGCGGCATCGTCATCGAGCCGTTCCAGGACTCCTGCTCCAGCACGTCGTAGCAGCTCTGCGCGTCCGCCAGCGCCTCCACCAGGTCGCCCGTCCAGTGGTGCACCAGCGCGCGGGTGCTGGTGGCCAGGCAGTACGTCCACGCCTGCCCGGAGCGCTGGGCGTGCCCGACCAGCAGGTCCAGCGCCGCCAGCGCCGACTCGTTGTCGTCGGCCAGGTACAGCGGCAGCGACGCCCCCAGCAGCGCGAAGCCGTCGCCCTCCACGTCGTTGATCCGCAGCACCGACCGGGCCTGCGCGGCGACCTCCGCGGCGGGCCGGTTCAGCAGCGCGCCCAGCGAAGCCAGCATCCCCAGCAGCTGGCGCTCCTCCGCGGTGTCGCCCGCGGGCGGCACCACGTCGCGGAACCGGGCCCCCACCCGCGGCAGCGTCGACTTCTCGTCCATGCCGGAGGCCAGCAGCACCGATTCGGCCAGCGTGCGCAACGTCCGGTCCGCGTCCCCGAGGTCCGGCCCCAGCGCGGCGTCCAGCTCGTCCAGCGCGGCCGAGACCACCTCGAAGGCGCGCGTCGAGTTCTGCGCCGACAGCGACGCCACCGCGTACTGCACCGCGATCGGGAGCCGCGCCCGCGGATCGTCGACGAGCTCCAGCGCCCGCTCCAGGTAGCGCAACCCCGTCACCGGGTCCGCCACCCGCGCGGCCTGCGCCAGCACCGCCACGTCGGTGCCCTGCACCACCAGCACCCGTTCCAGGCAGCGGGCCGCCGTGCCGGGCGCGCCGCGCTGCTCGGCCCGGGTGGCCGCGTCGCGCAGCACCCCCGCCATCCAGGGCTGCGGCGCGCCCGGCAGCTGCAGCAGCAGCACCGCGACCTCCTCCGCCGGCCGGCCCGCGTCGTTGAGCAGCATCGCGGCCCGTTCCCGGAGCCGTTCCAGCTCGGCGGGCGGGGTGCGGTCCAGCACCGCCTGCCGGACGAAGTCGTGCACGAACCCGATGCCGCCGCCGGTCCCCACCAGGTCCCGATCCCGCAGTTCGCGCAACGCGACGACGGCCATCCGCTGGTGGATCCCGGCCAGCGCCGCGATCAGCTCCAGCCGCTCGCCGGGCAGGGTCGCGACCGCGCGGGCCACCGCCACGCCGCACTCCGACAACCGGTCCAGCAGCGAGCGCAGCACGACGGTGCGGTGCAGCTCGTCCAGCCGTTCCGCGGCGTCCTCCGCGGGCGCCTCCCGCAACCGGCGCAGCACCCTGCCGAGCAGGAACGGGTTGCCGCCGGTGACCTGGGCGCAACGAGCGGCCAACTCCGGGCCGGGCGGCGCGGGCAGCTCGGCGTCGAGGAGTTCGGCTACCGACCCCTCGCCCAGCGCGGGCAGGTCCACGGTGTCGCACCACGGCATCGCCGCGATCTCCCCCAGCGCCTCGCCCGGCGCGGTCCCCCCGGTGCGCTGGGCCAGCAGCACCAGCAGCGGCAGTTCCTCGGCGCGGCGCAGCAGGAAGGCCAGGAACCGCAGGGAGTTCTCGTCGCACCACTGCACGTCGTCGACGGCCAGCACCAGCGGCCCGTCGCCGGTGAGGTCCGCGACCAGCCAGTGCAGCCCGTGCAGCACGGCGTAGGTGCCGGTCGCGGCGCCGTCCCCGGTGCGCTCCGGGGAGAGGGCGGGCAGTGCGAGGCGGGCGCTGCCGGTCGGCTCCGGGTCGTGCACCGGCGCCAGCAGCGCGCGCACGGCCGCGTAGGCACCGGTGCCGGTCTCCGGGCAGTGCGCGAACAGGGTGCGGGTGGCGCGGCCGTCGAGTTCGGCCAGGGCGCTGCACAGCACCTCGGTCTTGCCGATGCCCGCCGGCCCGCGCAGCAGGACGGCCCGGCCCGAACCGCCCCGCGCGGCCCGGGCAGCGTCGGCGATCCGCGCGAGCTCGGGCTCACGTCCGACCAGCCGCCCCGGCGGGCCGCTCTGCACGCCTTGGTCAGCCACCATGCGGGGTTCCTCCCGGTCCGCCCCCCGGCGTACGGAATGCCGAATGCTGCGGGGGGGCGCGGCGGGGGGGGGGGCCGCCGCGCCGCGCGGCCCCGCCCGCCGGCGCTCCGCCGCCCCCGGGGCGGGGGGGGGGGGGGGGGGGGCCGCGCCCCCCCCCCCCCCCCCCCCCCCCCCCCCCCCCGCGCCGGATCTCCTCCGCCACCTGCTCGTCGATGCCGTCATCGGTGATCAGCGTGTCCACGTCGGCGAGGTCGCCGAACCGCGCGAAGTGGTCGTTGCCGATCTTGGTGTGGTCGGCGAGCACGATGGTGCGCCGCGCCGCCGAGATCGCCGCCCGCTTCACCATCGACTCGGCCGAATCCGGTGTCGTGAGGCCGCGTTCCAGGGACAGCCCGTTGGTCGCCATGAACGCGACGTCCACGTAGATGTCGCCGAGCGCGTGCAGCGCCCAGCCGTCCACCGCCGCCAGCGTGCGGCCGCGCAGCCTGCCGCCGACCAGCATCAGGGTGATGTTGCCGCGGCCGGAGAGGGTGAGCGCCGTCGTCGGCGAGTGCGTGACCACGGTCAGTTCCCGGTCGACGGGGAGGATGTTCGCCATCCGCGCGACCGTGGTGCCGGCGTCGAGCAGGATCGCGCCCTCGTCCGGCACCAGTTCCAGCGCCGCTTTCGCGATGCGGTTCTTCTCGGCGGTCATCACCGAGTCCCTGGCGGGCACGTTCGGCTCGAATCCCAGCCGCTCCACGGGGATCGCGCCGCCGTGCACCCTGCGCAGCACGCCGCGGCGCTCCAGCACGGTCAGGTCGCGGCGCACGGTCTCCGTGGTCATGTCGAAGCGCGATGCGAGCGCCGCCACGTCGACCCGGCCTTCCTTCCGCGCCAGCTCCAAGATCGCCCAGTGCCGTTCCTCGGCGTACATCCGCGTCTCGCTTCCCGCCCCCGTGAAGTCCCCGCCCGGCGAGGCTACCGGCGACGATCAGCGCGGCACAATGGCGGGATGTTGTTTCGTGTTGCTTCGAGTGGCATTCGGCGGAACGACCGCCGGTTGCCGTCCACCGGCGCTCCGATCCGGTGATCTTTTCACTCTCCGCACTCAATTGATCACTTTCAGTATACGGTGGCCTGGTGTCAACAGAGGACATTCCGCCGGCGGTCTGGCGGAGCGCGGAAGTCCGCGACGCCCTGGCGGTGCGCGACATCGGCACGGTCTACCGGGTGCTGCGCGAGCACGGCGTCTCGCAGAGCCGCATCGCCCAGCTCACCGGGCAGGCCCAGAGCGAGGTCAGCGACGTGCTCAACGGCCGCGCCGTGCGCAGCTACGAGTTGCTGGCCCGGATAGCCACCGGGCTCGGGATACCGCGCGGCTGGATGGGCATGGCCGGGGAACCGGACCCGGCCGCGGAGGGCACCGATCCGCCCGTCGAGGAGGACGAGAAGGCGAAGCGCCGCCGCTTCCTGTCCTACGCCGGTTCGCTGGTGCTGGGCGCGGAGGTCGACGTGTCCGGCTCCGCCGACCTGTTCGCCGCCGAGCTGCGCCGGTTCGCCGAGCTGCCGCCGACCCCGCCGGGCCGGGTCGGCAGCTCCGACGTCGCGGCGCTCGATGTGCTGATGGGTTCGCTGCGGCAGATAGACCAGCGCTACGGCGGGGTCGGCCAGTACGGCACCGTCGCGGCCGCCGCCCGGCGCGCCGAGCGGATGCTGGAGGCCTCGATGAGCGAGGCGGTGCGCAGCGACCTGCTGGGCGCGCTGTGCAAGCTGCACGCCACCGCGGGCTGGACGGCGGTGGAGAACGGGCTGCTCGCCAGCGGGAACGCGCACTACGGGCGGGCGCTGGACTTCGGCCGGGACGGGGCGGATCCGCTGGCGATCGCGCGGACGCTGTACGCGGCGGGGCGCGCCGAACTGGACTTCGGCGATCCGAACTCGGCGCTGAAGCTGTTCCAGCTGGGGTCGATCCGGGCCGAGGCCTCGCCGCTGGTGAGCTCGGTGCTGCAGCTGAACTCGGCGTGGGCCGCGGCGCGCGGCGAACGCCGCGGCTCGGTGCGGCGGATGCTCGACCAGGGGCGCGCGCTGCACGCCACCGCCGAGATCGAGGCCGACTACCCGATGTTCCGCTGGTTCGGGGAAGCGGACGTGCTGGGCTTGACCGGCTCGGTGCAGCTGGTGGTGGGCGAGCACGAATCCGCGGCGCTGCACCTGTCCCGCGCGGTGGCCGCCCGCGCGCCCGGGGAGGTGCGGTCCGCGGTGTTCGAGCTGGCGAGCCTGGCGGAGGCGAAGTTCGCGCTCGGCGACCACGCGTCGGCGGTGCGGCACGGGCGCCGGGCGGTGCTGCTGGCCGGCGGGGTGCGCAGCGCCCGGCTGCGCGGCAGGCTCGCCGGGCTGCGCCGCCGCTGCGCGGAGCTGGTGGGCTCGCGCCACGCCTGGCGCGACTGCGCGGAGGAGCTGGCGCTCGGCATCGACGGTGTCATCGCACCCCGGCCGGTCCCCCGCTGACGGTGCGGCGGACCTCCGTCGGCGCGGCCGGGCGCGGCGGGAGGAAGTGGCCGTGCGAAAGGAGATCCCGGCGGCACGGGGTGCGCCGCCGGGACCCCGGCTCAGTCCTTCGCGGTGATGCGGTCCGGCGCCGGCGGCACCACGTCGGGGTGCTCCGCCAGGTAGCCCAGCAGCGCGTCCAGGTCCACCGGCCCGCCCGCGACGTCGGTGCCCTCGGTGAAGCCGCTGAACCCGTCCCCGCCGCCGGCGAGGAAGTTGTTCACCGCCACCCGGTACGGCGCGGCCGGGTCCACCGGTGCGCCGTCGAGGGTGAGCCCGGAGACCTTCGACCCGATGGGCGCGGACCGCGAGTACTCGTAGTGCAGGTCCGCCGACACCTGCAGCACGTTCTCGCCCTCCGGGCTCCACTGCTGCTCCAGCACGTCCCGCAGCTGCGCGCCGGTGAGGGTCATGGTCTGCATGGTGTTGCCGAAGGGCTGCACCGCGAACGCTTCGCCGTAGGTGATGACGCCGTCGCCTTCGCCCGCCGGGGAAGAGGCGTGCGGCAGGTCGGCGCGCACCCCGCCGGGGTTGGTCAGCGCGAGCTGCGCCCCCGTGTCGCGGGTGGCGGCGAGCTGCGCGTCGGCGATGACGCTGCCGAGGCCGGATTCCCCGGACGGCGCCGGGGTCTTCAGCAGGTCGCCGGTGGCGGTGCCGACGGCGCGGTTCGCGATCGGCGCCGCCTTCGCGCGGGCTTCCTCGACGAGCGCGGCCGTCTCGGCGTCGGGTTCGACGTCGCGGGTGACGACCTCGTTGCGCGCGGTGCTGCTCTCCCGCACCACTTCGCGGGTGTCGCGGTCGACGCGCAGGTCCAGCACCGACAGCAGCCTGCCGTAGGAGGCGCCTTGCACGAGGGGACGCGGGTCGCCCGCCGGGTCGGTGGCGGTGCAGGTGTACTGCTGGTGGCTGTGCGCGCTGAACACGGCGTCGACCTGCGGGGAGACCTGTTCCGCGATGCGGCTCGCGGGGCCGCCGGGGGTGACCTGGCAGGAGTTCGGGCCGCCGCCGTCGGCTTCGTCGCCCTGGTGCAGCAGCACGACCTGCGCCTTGACGCCGAAGCGCTCCAGCGCGTCGGAGGTGCGGTCGATGGCTTCGACCTCGTCGCCGAACCGGAGTCCGCGCACCGCTTCGGGGCTGACCACGTCGGGCAGGTCCTGCAGGGTCGCGCCGATCACGCCGATCGGCACCCCGCCGGAGACCTGCACGGTGAACGGCAGCAGCGCGGGGGCACCGCCGTCCTCGAAGGTGACGTTGGCGCCGAGGTACGGGAAGTCCGCGCCGGCGAAGGAATCCCGGAACTCGCAACCGTCCTGCGGGTGGCAGCCGCCGGTCTGCAGCCGTTGGAGTTCCTGGTAGCCCTCGTCGAACTCGTGGTTGCCGACGACGTGGCCGCGCACGTCCTGCGAGTTGAGGAAGTCGACGGTGGGTTCGTCGTGGAACAGCGCGGAGTTCACCGGCGAGGCGCCGACGCTGTCGCCGGTCGAGAAGACCAGCGAGTTCGGCACCTCGTCGCGCAGCCGCTGCAGGTGGGTGGCGAGGTAGGCGGCGCCGCCGGCGTCGACGGTCCGGCCGTCGTCGAGCTCGATCTGCCCGGAGGACCCGGTGGGCGGTTCGAGGTTGCCGTGCAGGTCGTTGAAGGTGATCAGCCGGACGTCGGTGGTCGCGGGCGGGTCCTGCGGCGCGGCGCCGGCGGTGGCCCCGGTGGCCGTGGCCGCGGTGGCCAGTGCGGTGGCGGCGACGGCGAGTCCGCGTCGCACGCGGTGGGCACGCATGGTTCGGTCTTCCTCCCAGGTGGTGATCTCGGGAGGCAGTCTGCCCGGACCCGCTGCCGACCACCACCGATTCCGCGTCACACCTCGCGGTCGTGCGGAGCCGCCCGCGGCCGGGCAGGATGCGGCCGAGGAGTGCGCGGACGGCTACCGAGCGCCTCCGCACCGGCACCGCCACGCCGATGATGATGGGGTCCGGATCACCGCCGAACCCAAGATGTAGTGTGGCGCCCGCTGATGGTTCGCCGGTCCGCCCGGCGTGACAACAGGGAACCCGGTGCGAGTCCGGGACTGCCCCGCAGCGGTGAACGGGAACGACCGCCGTCACCACCTCCCGGTGGTGCAGCACTGGACGCTCGGCGTCCGGGAAGCGACGGCCAGTAGGCCCGGTGCCGAGCACCGGTCGCCCGTGAGTCCGAAGACCTGCCATCGGTGCGCGCACGAGGGGTGCGCGCCGTCCGGGACCTCGCGGGAGGGTCGTGGGACGAGCGGTGCCGTGCGCGCCGCGGGTCCTGGCGCGTTCCGAGGAGTTCCGGGCAGGTGTCCGAGCTTGCGAGGAGAGAGCCAGTGACCGAGTCCACGACCCGGCCGTCAGCAGCGACCGCGGTGGTACCGGCAGGAGTGCGGGTGCTGCGGCGCGACGGGACCGTTTCCGGTTGGGACGAAACGAAGATCTCCGTGGCGTTGACCAAGGCGTTCCTGGCGGCCGAGGGGGATTCGGCCGCATCGTCGTCGCGGTTGCACCAGATCGTCGCGGAGTTGACGGAGCAGGCGGCGCAGGGCGTGCTGCGCCACGCGGGTACCGAAGGCCTGGTGCACATCGAGCAGATCCAGGACATGGTGGAGCTGGCGCTGATGCGCGGCGGGCACCACGGTGTCGCCCGCGCCTACGTGCTCTACCGGGAGGAGCACGCGCAGGCCCGCGAGGCCGAGGTGGCTCCCGTCGAGGACGCCGCTCCCCGCCTGGAGATGACCGCGCCGGACGGCACCCGGGTGCCGCTGGACTGGGAGCGGGTGTCGACCGTCGTCGAGCAGGCCTGCTCGGACCTCGACGACGTGCACGCCGACCAGGTGCTGCGCGAGGTGCGGCGCAACGTCTACGACGGCATCAGCTCCGCGGAGCTGGCCGAGTCGCTGACGATGGCGGCGCGCACCTTCGTGGAGGCGGAGCCGAACTACTCGCTGGTGACCTCGCGGCTGCTGCTGGACAAGCTGCGTCGGGAGGCGCTGAGCTTCGTCGCGGGCGAGCCGGCCGAGGCCGACCAGGTGCAGATGCGGGACCGCTACGCCGGTTACTTCGCCGACTACGTGCGCCGCGGCATCGAGCTGGAGCAGCTGGACCCGGAGCTGGCCCGCTTCGACCTGGAGCGGCTGGGCGCGGCGCTGGACGCGGACCGGGACATCGCGTTCGGCTTCCTCGGCCTGCAGACGCTCTACGACCGGTACCTGCTGCACGAGGACGGGGTGCGGTTCGAGCTGCCGCAGGCGTTCTTCATGCGGGTCGCGATGGGCGTGGCGCTGCGCGAGGACGACCGGGAGGCGCGGGCGATCGAGTTCTACGACCTGATCTCCTCGTTCGACTTCATGTGCTCGACGCCGACGCTGTTCAACGCGGGCACCACCCGCCCGCAGCTGTCGTCCTGCTTCCTGACCACTGTGGACGACGACCTGCACGGGATCTTCCACGGCATCAGCAACAACGCGCTGCTGTCGAAGTACGCGGGCGGGCTCGGCAACGACTGGACCCCGGTGCGGGGCACGGGCGCGCACATCAAGGGGACCAACGGTTCCTCGCAGGGCGTGGTGCCGTTCCTGAAGATCGCCAACGACACGGCGGTCGCGGTGAACCAGGGCGGCAAGCGCAAGGGCGCGGTGTGCGCGTACCTGGAGACCTGGCACGTGGACGTCGAGGAATTCCTCGACCTGCGCAAGAACACCGGGGACGACCGGCGGCGCACGCACGACATGAACACGGCGAACTGGGTGCCGGACGAGTTCCTGCGCCGGGTGGAGGCCGACGAGCCGTGGACCCTGTTCTCCCCGGACGAGGTGCCGGACCTGCACGACCTGTACGGCACCGCGTTCGCGCAGCGCTACCGGGAGTACGAGGCGGCCGCCGAGCGCGGTGAGCTGAAGGTGTTCCGCCAGGTCCGCGCGGTGGACCTGTGGCGCCGGATGCTGACGATGCTGTTCGAGACCGGGCATCCGTGGATCACCTTCAAGGACCCGTGCAACCTGCGGTCGCCGCAGCAGCACGCGGGCGTGGTGCACTCCTCGAACCTGTGCACCGAGATCACGCTGAACACGAGCAAGGACGAGGTCGCGGTCTGCAACCTCGGTTCGATCAACCTGGCGCGGCACGTCACGGCCGAGGGCCTGGACGTGGAGCGGCTGCGGCGCACCACCCGCACGGCGGTGCGGATGCTGGACAACGTCATCGACGTGAACTTCTACACGATCCCGGAGGCGCGGGCCTCGAACCTGCGGCACCGCCCGGTGGGCCTGGGCCTGATGGGCTTCTCGGACGCGCTGTTCGCGCAGCGCATCCCGATGTCCTCGCAGGCGGCGGTGGAGTTCGCGGACCTGAGCATGGAGCACATCAGCTTCCACGCGATCGCCGCGTCCTCCGAGCTGGCCGCCGAGCGCGGGCGCTACGAGTCGTTCGAGGGTTCGCTGTGGAGCCGGGGCGTGCTGCCGATCGACTCGCTGGAGCTGCTGGCGCAGGCCCGCGAGACCGGCGTCGACCTGGATCGTTCGTCCACACTGGACTGGGACGGGCTGCGGGAGCGGGTGCGCGCGAACGGCATGCGCAACTCGAACGTGCTGGCCATCGCCCCGACGGCGACGATCTCGAACATCTGCGGCGTCGGCCAGTCCATCGAGCCGCTGTACCGGAACCTGTACGTGAAGTCGAACATGTCGGGCGACTTCACCGTGCTCAACGCCGACCTGGTGCGGGACCTCAAGGCCGCCGGGGTGTGGGACGAGGCGATGGTGCAGGACCTGAAGTACTTCGACGGCGACCTGGCCCCGATCGACCGGGTGCCCGCGGAGCTGAAGTCGTTGTACGCCACCGCGTTCGAGATCGAGCCGCGCTGGCTGGTGGAGGCCGCGTCCCGCCGCCAGAAGTGGATCGACCAGGCGCAGTCGCTGAACCTGTACATGGCGGCGCCGAGCGGCCGCAAGCTCGACGAGCTGTACCGGCTGGCGTGGCGCAAGGGCCTCAAGACCACCTACTACCTGCGGTCCAGCAGTGCGACGCACGTGGAGAAGTCCACGCTGCGCGGCACCGACGGCAAGCTCAACGCGGTCTCCCCCGCCGCCGCACCGGCCCCGGCCCCGTCGCCGCAGCCGCAGGCGTGCGCGATCGACGACCCGGACTGCGAAGCCTGCCAGTGACCGCCCCGTTCCCCCTGGAGGACTCATGACTTCCGTGCACACCCCCGACGCCACCGGGCTCGGCGAGATCGACCGC
This sequence comes from Saccharopolyspora sp. 6M, assembly GCF_020176775.1. Lineage (NCBI taxonomy): Bacteria > Bacillati > Actinomycetota > Actinomycetes > Pseudonocardiales > Pseudonocardiaceae > Saccharopolyspora > Saccharopolyspora sp. 6M. Next base: position 16,925 of record NZ_JAIUJZ010000135.1, on the reverse strand, counting down.
GGCGCGGGCCGGATCAACGTCGACGACAAGGCGATGATCAACGCGCAGGCGGACGTGAACCAGCTGCTGCCGCTGAAGTACGGCTGGGCGTGGGAGAAGTACCTCGCCGGCTGCAACAACCACTGGATGCCCACCGAGGTGTCCATGCACGCCGACATCGCCCTGTGGCGCTCCCGCGACGGGCTCACCGAGGACGAGCGGCTGATGCTCAAGCGCAACCTCGGGTTCTTCGCCACGGCGGAGTCGTTGGTGGCCAACAACATCGTGCTCGCCGTGTACCGGCACATCACCAACCCCGAGTGCCGCCAGTACCTGCTGCGCCAGGCGTTCGAGGAGGCCGTGCACACGCACACCTTCCAGTACATCTGCGAGAGCCTGGGCCTCGACGAGGGCGAGCTGTTCAACGCCTACCGCGAGATCCCGTCCATCTCGGAGAAGGACGAGTGGGCGCTGCGGCACACCCAGAACCTGGAGAACCCCGAGTTCGCCACCGGCGGACCGGAGCGCGACCAGGCGTTCCTGCGCGACCTCATCGCCTTCTACGTGATCTTCGAGGGCATGTGGTTCTACACCGGTTTCGCCCAGATCCTGTCGCTGGGCAGGCGGAACAAGATGGTCGGCATCGCCGAGCAGTACCAGTACATCCTGCGCGACGAGTCGATCCACCTGAACTTCGGCATCGACTGCATCAACCAGATCAAGCTGGAGAACCCGCACCTGTGGAGCGCCGAGTTCCAGGAGGAGGTGCGCGGCATGCTCGCCGACGCGTGCCGCCTGGAGGTCGCCTACGGCCGGGACACCATGCCCCGCGGCATCCTCGGCATCAACGCCGAGCTGTGCGAGCAGTACATGCACTTCATCACCAACCGCCGCTGCGCGCAGCTGGGCCTCACCCCGGTGTTCGCCGAGGTCGAGAACCCGTTCCCGTGGATGTCGGAGGCGATGGACCTGAAGAAGGAGAAGAACTTCTTCGAGACCCGCGTCACCGAATACCAGTCCGGCTCCTCCCTCACCTGGGACTGACGGATCGGGCCGCCCGCCGGGGACTCGGCGGGCGGCCCGCGGGTTCCGCCCCGCCGGGCCGTCGCCGCGGCATAGGGTGCCGGGATGGGTGTTCCTGTTCCCGCTGATCTCGACGTCGTCCGGGAGTCCTACGACCGCGTGGCCGACAACTACGTGGACATGGTGACCACGACGGGCATCGGCGACGTCCGCGCCCACCCGTGGCTGCGCGCCGCGATGGACGTGTTCGCCGATCAGGTCGCCGAGCTCGGCCCCGTGCTCGACGTCGGTTGCGGGCCGGGCACGGTCACCGGCTACCTGGCCGAACGCGGGCTCGACGTGTCGGGCGTGGACCTGTCGCCCCGGATGGTCGAGCACGCGCGGCGGCTGCATCCGGGGTGCTCGTTCCGCGTCGGATCGGCCACCGAACTCGGCTTGCCGGAGTCGTCCTTCGGCGGGCTGCTCGGCTGGTGGTCGCTGTTCAACCTGCCGCGCGAGGTGCTGCCGGGCGTGCTGTCGTCGTTCGCGAGCGCGCTCGTCCCGGGCGGTCAGCTGATCATCGCGACGCACGTCGGCGACGACGACGTGCAGCGCACCGAGGCCTACTACGGCGTCCCGGTCCGCTGGACGACGTACCAGTGGCGGCCCGAGCAGCTCACCGCGCTCGTCGAGCAGGCGGGCCTGCACCCCACCGCCGAACTCCGCCTGCCCGCCGACGAGCACACCGGCCCCGGTGTCGTCCTCGTCGCCCGCCGCGACTGAACCCGGCCCCAGGTGAATGGCCCACCCGCCCGTTCTTCGTGGTCGAACGGGCCATTGGTCGGCAGATCAGCTCGGCAGATCAGCTCGGCAGGGCGGCGCGGAGGGCGGTCAGGTCGAAGGTGACGACGCCGTCGGGATCGCGGTGCAGCACCTCCTCCGGCGGGAGGAACCGGACACCGCTGTCCGCCAGCAGCGCGTGGTGGGCGACGTAGGCGGGATGCCGCCGCAGCACCGACTTCATGCAGGTGGCCACACGATCGGCACCTCCGCGCAGAGCAGTTCGTTCAGCACCCCCAGCAGCGCCGTCCCGTTCGCGCCCGCGCCCCACAGGTTCAGCGTGTTGAAGGTCAGCGGCGCCACCAGCACCGCGTCCGCGGCGGGGAACGGATCCGGTTCACCCGGCCTGCGCGGGTGGATCCGCGGCGGCTGGCCCGTCGCGGATTCCAGCTCCGCCGGGTCGAGCCACTCCGCGGCGGCCTCGGACAGCACCGGGCACCACCCACCCGCCGGCCCGCAGCAGCCCCGCCAACTCGGGCAGCTGCCGCACCGGCGGCGCCGCGGTTCCGACCAGGTACAGCACCCGCCCGCTCACCGGTGCACCCATTCCCGTCGCGCCCCAGCGCAGCGGCGAGATCTCCGGCCCGTCGCAGCCGCGACGCCGATTCCGCGCGATCGGAGTTGCGGCCGGAGATCACCGACGCGATCAGGAACAGCGCACCCCGCACGGACACGGCGGCCGGATCGTCGCCGCGGACCGTTCCCGCCGCGGTCATGGCGATCCGCTCAGCCTCGGCCGCCCGCCCGGACCGCAGGAAGGCCGTCGTCACCTGGTAAGCCGCCGCCGAGGTGTCCAACCGCAACACCGCACGCGCCTACGGCAACGCCCTGCATGCCCTGGTCGCCGAACTCGGCGGGACCAACCCGGTAGCGGCCCTGGACAACGACACGATGGTGGAGAAGATCGGCCGGTGGTTCGCTCGCCGTTGGGGCAAGTCCGCTGCGGCCACTGTCAACGCCAGGTTGGACGCGCTGCGGTCGGCCGCCGCATGGTGGCGCCGACAAGAGTGGATCGGCGGTGGCCCGACCCGGCGCATCCGGCGTCGGCCGCGCACCCCGGATCGCACCCGCGCCGTGGCCCGTGCCGACATCGAAGCCCTGCTGACCCGTCAGCATTTGCCGTTGCGGCGAGCGCACCCTGTGGCGAATGCTGTATGAAACCGCCGCCCGTGCCGAGGAGATCCTCGCCCTGGACGTCGACGAGCTGGATCTGCGCAACCGCTGCGCCCGCCGCAAGGGCGGCGAGGCCGATGTCATGGTGTGGCGTACTGCCACTGCCAGGTTGCTGCCATGTCTGCTGAACGGCAGGAAGACCGGCCCGGTGTTCCTCCCCGAGCGACGGGCACGGATCGAGCTGCCGTCCGGTCGACCTCGATCCGGAATTCGGCCGGGCCCGGTTGTCCTACCGACGTGCCGCCGAGACCTTCGAGCACACCAGCAAGGACCTGACCGGTGGGCCGTGGACGCTGCACCAACTCCGGCACTCGGCGTTGACCCGTGCTGCCGAGGACGGCGGCAACAGCTCCACCCTGCTATCGTACTCCGGGCACACCTCGGTCGCTTCCCTCGCGCGGTACGCGCGAGTCTCACCCGAGGCTTTGGCTCGCTGGCAGCAGGACCGGGATCCGGCGGCCAGGCGGCGATGAAGGCAGAAAGCTGACTCGGTCTCGGAGCCGATCGTGCACGCGAGGTTCCCCATCGTCCCAGTTCACACAGTCGGCGACATTGGCTGCACCCGGCCACTGTCATGATCAGGCACATGAGCCAGAGTGTGCCGGTGACGTTGCCCGAGTGGCAGGATTTCCTCCGGAGCTATAGCGATGACTATCTGCGGATGGCCACGGATGAGGAGGCGGCGCGCCTCGACGACGTCCAGCGGGAGAATCGGTGGCTGGGCTACGAACCAGCCAGTGAGGACGCCCTCCGTGGCGCCGAGAAACGCCTGGATGTGCGGCTGCCGCCGAGCTACCGCAACTTCCTGCTCGCCAGCAACGGCTGGCGCGACATCGACCCTGAGTTGAGCGAGCTGTTCCGGGTCGACGAGATCGGTTGGTTCGCTGAGAAAGAGTCCCGATTGCTGGCCTGGTGGACGGAGGCGGGGCTCGAGGATCTCGTGGAGCAGGTCAAGCCGTGCTTGATGGTGTCAGACTGGTCCGACTGCGCTGTCTACTGGCTGCTGGACCCGACCACGATCAGGCCGGACGGGGAATGGACCGCGTACGAGTGGGCGACTGGCGACGGCTCCGATCCTTCGCCGTACCCCAGCTTCGGTGCCCTGGTGGCAAGCGCCCGGGACGTCTTCGAACGGATGAAGACCCACGGTGGCATCCACAAATAGGGATACCAGGACACCGAGCCCGGCACCTCATACTCGCCCCGACGCTGCACCGCTCCACCAGGTGACCGCAGCCGACACGTGGCCGCGCCTCATGCGCATCGACCGACTCGACCACCTGGTGCTGACCGTCGCCGACCAGGACGCCACGATCGACTTCTACACCCGGGTGCTGGGCATGGAGGTGGCTACCTCCGACGACGGCCGCACGGCGCTGACCTTCGGCCATAGCAAGATCGACCTACGCGTGGCCGGAGAGGATACCGAGGTGTTTTCGGCCGTCCACCCCGCTCCGGGCACCGCCGAGCTGTGCTTCGTCGTGGACACCCCGGTGCTGCTCCTGATCGACGAGCTCAGGGAGCAGGCGGGGGTGGACATCGAGGCGGGCCCGGTCGGCCGTACCGGTGCACTCGGCCCGATCTACAGCCTCCATCTGCGCGACCCCGACAAAAACCTGATCAAGCTGAGCAACTACCTCGACTGAGCGGGGCTATTCGTCCTTGGGCGAGGCCGGCTCCAGCAGCCGCACCCTGACCACCACCTCGCTTGACTTGCTTTCGGCTTCGGTGTTGGCAGCGTGGAACAACGCGCGAACACCGGAGCCGAAGAGCTAGTCGTTCTCGTCTTCGTCGAGGTTTTCGGAGTCGCGTAGCGGGCGCAGGCGCCCGGCGAGGTCCGGGAGGAGGAACGAGGTATCGGGTGTTGAACAGCACGATCGCGTAGAGCACAAGGCCGAGGGCGCCGAGCTGATCTTTCATGCCTTCGTAGGAGCGCTGCCGCAGTTCGCCGCGCTGACCGTGGAAGATCCGCCGGGCCAGCGCATGGCGGCCTTCCTGGAGGTTGGCCTGCGCTTTGATGTCCCGGCGGTAGCCGGTCTCGTCGACCGCGGCCGGGCGTCAGTTCGCGGCGGGCGACTGCTCTTCGAGGTGGTCGGCGAGCCGGGTCATGATGTCCGCGTAGCTCGCGTAGCTGAACGGGGCGACCGCGTCCCACTCGACGAACCGGTTCGCCCGCGCGGATTCCTGCGCCGCGAACACCGGGTTGCGCTTGAGCTGCTCCGGCGGCAGCGAGGCCTCGCGGGTGTCCCACATCAGCACGTCCCCGGTGTAGGCACCGGCGTTCTCCCAGGCGAGCCGCTCGAAGTAGCCGCCGCCCGCGGTGTCCGGGTGCGCCGGGGTCCGGATCGGCAGGCCCAGTTCCCGCACGTAGTAGTCCAGGTCCGGGTTGCGGCCCGGCACCACGACGAAGAACTCCTGCTTCGTACCGCCGACCACCAGGATGCTGCGCCCCTCCGCGCGCATCCGGGCGCCGATACCGCGCAGCCGGTCGGCGGCGGCGTCGAACCGCGCCTGGTCCGCCCGGATCCGCTCCGAGTCCACGTCGGACCCGAGCGCGCGGGCGAGCTCCTTGTAGGCGCCGATGGTCTCCGGCAGCGAGCGCCCGGACTGCTCGACGCCGACGGTGGGCACGAACGCCCGCACCTTCTCCTCTTGCTCGGCGGTCAGGTGCCAGAGCCCGTCGAACTCGGCGTACTTGCCGCTGACCAGCAGGTCGGGGCGCAGCCCGGCCGCGGATTCCAGGTTCAGCTCCCCGTACCCGGGGCCGGTGACGTCGGTGACCGCCGCCGGGTCGACGCTGCCCGCTTCCGGTTCGGTGCTGCCGTCGTCGCGGACCAGCGGGCCGAAGGTGCCGACCACCGGCACCCCGAAGTCGTGCAACGCGCCCGCGGCCGAGACCTGCGCGATGATCCGTTCCGGCGCCTCGTCGCGCCGCACCTGCACTCCGCGGTCGTCGACGAAGCTCCAGCCGCCCGCCGCGTCCTGCGGCGCGGGCGCCGAGCACCCCGCCAGCGCGGCCACCGCCACGAGCAACCCGGCTGCGCGCGTCCTGCTCACCATCAGCGAATCTCCCCTCAGTATGAGGTTAGGCTAGCCTACGGATCAGTCGAGTCGATGGGCAGAAGAGGTGCGAGATGGCCGAGCGGACCGAAGTGCGCCGCCCCCAGTACGTGATGTTCCGGACCCGGGTGGCGCGCGCCCAACGGCTCGGCCCCAGCTTCGTGCGGATCACCTTCACCGGCGAGGACCTGCACCGCTTCGGCATCGGCGGCGACGACCAGCGGGTGAAGCTCATCCTCCCCCAGCCCGGCAGGCCGCTGAGCGACATGCCCGGCGGCGACGGCTGGTACCCGCGCTGGCAGGCGCTGCCCGACGAGATCCGCCCGACGCTGCGCACCTACACCGTGCGCGCCTACCGGGAGGACCCGTTCGAGCTGGACATCGATTTCGTGCTGCACGGCGTCGACTCCGGCCACAGCGGCCCCGCCTCCGCCTGGGCCGCGGCGGCCGCCCCCGGCGACGAGGCGCTGCTGCTCGGCCCGGACCGGCCGGGCAGCGGCCGGATGTGGGGCTGCGAGTGGTCCCCGCCGGAGACGGCGCGGCAGCTGGTGCTGGCCGGGGACGAGACGGCGGTCCCCGCGATGGCCGCGATCGTCGAAGCGCTGCCCGCGGACTCGCGCGGCGTGGTGTGCGCGGAGGTACCGACGGCCGAGGACGTCCAGACCTGGCGCGCGCCGAGCGGCGTCGAGGTCCGCTGGCTGATCCGGCAGCGGCCGGAGGGGACCGCGCCGATCGGGTCGCTGCTGGAGGAATCGGTGACCGGCGCGCTCGGCGAACTCGGCTCGCGCGGCGGTTCCGAGGCCGGCCTGGACGACGTGGACGTGGACACGACGACGCTCTGGGAGGTGCCCGAACCGGACACCGCAGGCGGCGAGGTCTACGGCTGGCTGGCCGGGGAGGCGGCGGTGATCAAGCGGCTGCGCCGGGTGCTGGTGCAGGACCACCAGGTGCCGCGCAGCTGCGTGGCGTTCATGGGCTATTGGCGCGAGGGCCGCAGCTGACACCGCTCCGGGCGGAGTGGCGACCGCCTCTTGGCATCGGGGCCCGCGGCGTGCCACGATCCCTGAGATTAAGTAAGCCTTACCTAACTGCCCGGAGGTTCGAGTGTCCTCGCCCGCACAGCAACCGGTACGCAGTGACTTCGCCGCCAGACTCCGGTCCAGCACCCGCGCCGACCACGACCACGTCCAGTCCCTGCCGTTCCTGCGGACCCTGCTCGCCGGGGAGCTCGAAGCCGACGCCTACGCCGTGATGCTCGGCCAGCACTACTTCGCCTACTCCGTGCTGGAGCAGGCCGCCGACGCCATGCGCAGCGACGTGGTCGCGGGGCCGTTCGTCAGCGAACGGCTGCGCAGGCTGCCGCACCTGGAGACCGACCTGCACTACTACCTCGGGCCGGACTGGCGGGAGGTCATCGCGCCCAGCGCGGCCACCGAGCGGTACTGCGCGCGGCTGCGGGAGGTGTGCTTCGACTGGCCGGGCGGGTTCGTGGCGCACCACTACACGCGGTGCCTGGCCGACCTCTCCGGCGGCAAGCTGATCCGCTCGGCGATGCGGCGCAGCCTGGACCCGCCGGACGGGAAGGGGTTCGCGTTCCTCACCTTCGACGACGTGCCCAGCAGCGCCGGGGTGCGCAACGCCTACCGGCTGCTGCTGGACACCGCGGGCTGGGACGAGCGCGAGCAGCGGCGGATCATCGCCGAGGTGCGGCTCGCCTACCACCTCAACACCGAGGTGTTCGCCGACCTCGGCAGCCGGCTGCCCCCGCGCATTCCACGACCGCGCGGGTGAGTTCGCGGCACCGGAAATGAGGCGGAAGGCAATGCAACGTTCCCGCTGAATTCCGCAACAGTGCGGAATTCAGTGGGAATACTTGCACCACCCCGGTCGGCCGCCGCGACGGAGCGGACGCATCGGATTCCGCGGATCGGCCGCACCCGCATCTCGCCGGACCGCGGCCACGGCACGGCCGGAGAGCGCCGGAAGTCCTTTCAGGACGGCATTCCCCGCAGCACGCGCAGGCGCTCCGAACTGCTGCGACGGGACTCGCGGAACCGGCGGGAACCGGACCCGCCGGGCCGGCGGCGAATTCGGCCCGTTCCCGATCAGGAGGAAAAGCAGAATGCCAGGTACCGAGACCTGGCAGCAATGACTCATTCGGATGATCGCCGTTGTCGCGGACAATGGATTAGCATTCAGCGACATGACCGCAACTCCACCACGACCGCGGGCCTACGTGCTCGGCGCGGAACTGCGCGACGCCCGCCGCAAGAGCGGGCACACCTTGCGCGGGCTCGCCTCGATCCTGGACGTCTCGCACTCCGTCCTGGTCCGCTGGGAGCACGGCGACCGGGTGCCGTCCGCCGAATCCATCTCAGCCGTGTGCGTGGTGCTCGGCGTCAGCAGCACCGCGCGGTCCCGGATGCTCAAGCTCGCCCGCGAAGCCGCCGCCGAACCGGCGCCCTCGCAGACCCCCGGGGCCGCGGGCGGCGTCGACCAGCTCGCCACCCTGCTCGAATTCGAACGCACCGCCACGAAGATCACCGACGTGGCACCGCTGCTCATGCCCGGCCTGCTCCAGTCCGCCGAGTACACCCGGGCGATCATGGCCACCGGCGTCCCCGAGCAGGAGGCCAACAAGCGGGTCGCGATGCGCCAGGGCCGCCGCGACACCATCACCCGCAAGCGCTCGCCCGCGAAGTACACCGCGCTGATCCTCGAATCGGTGCTGCACCAGCCCATCGGGCGCACCGGCGGGCTGCACGACCAGCTGCGCTTCCTGGACGAGATCTCCGAGCGGGACAACGTCGAACTCCGCATCATCCCGTCGGCGGCGGGCTGGACGCCCGCGCACGCCGGACCGTTCGTGCTGCTCGAATTCGCCAAAGCGGACCCGGTGGTGCACCTCGAACACCACCGCTCCTCGGCGTTCCTGCAGGACGACGATTCGGTGGGCGCGTTCCGCGCCGCCCGCGACGAGCTGGAGCGGATCGCGCTGAGCCGGGAGGACTCCCGCAAGCTCATCGCCGAGATCGCCGCCCGCGAGCAGGTCCCGGCGTGAGCTCGGCACCGCGCGGCTGGCGGAAGTCCTCGCACAGCAGCCAGGAGACGAACTGCGTGGAGGTCGGGCGACTGCCCGGGGGCGGGGCCGCGGTGCGCGACACCAAGGACCGGGCGGGCGGGCACCTCGCCACCAGCTCCGCGCAGTGGTCCCGCTTCGTGCGCTCGCTCCGCCGGAGCAGCCCGCTGCGCTGAACGGAGCTCCGGGCAGGTCCGTTCGCCGGAATACTTCCGGCAGGGGTGGTTGCCACTACAGTGGCGTTGATCATCGAGTCGACGCCGCTGCGAGGAGACCATGCCTGTTCCGGTCGAACCCTCAGGCACCATCGACACCAGCAGGCCGAGCGCGGCGCGCGTCTACGACTGCGCGATCGGCGGCAAGGACCACTTCGAGGTCGACCGCGAACTGACCCGCCGGATCAACGACGCGGTGCCCGAGGCGAGCAGCCTCGCCGTCGCGAACCGCCGGTTCCTGGTGCGCGCCGTCCGCTTCCTCGCCCGGGAAGCGGGCATCGACCAGTACCTCGACTGCGGATCCGGGTTGCCGACCGCGGAGAACACCCACCAGGTCGCCCAGCGCATCGCCCCGGAAGCGCAAGTGGTCTACGTGGACAACGATCCGACGGTCGCCGCGCACAGCAGGGCGCTGCTGGCCGACCAGGAAGGCAGCCACTTCCTCGACGCGGACATCCACCGGCCGGCCGAGGTGCTCGGGTCCCGCATCGTCCGGGACGAGCTGGACCTCACCCGGCCGCTGGCGCTGCTGCACGTCGGCACGCTGCACCACTACGACGAGGAACGGGGCGGCAGGTCGGCCGCCGACCTGGTGGGCGAGTACGTCGAGGCGCTGCCCGCCGGATCCTTCGTGGCGTTCAGCCACTTCCTCGACCCGGAGGACGCGGACGGGGAGCCGGCGCGGCTGGTGGAGGAGATGCTGCGCGCCGGGCTCGGCACCGGGTTCTTCCGCACCCGCGCGGAGATCGGCGCGATGCTGGCCGGGCTGGAACCGCTGGCCCCCGGTCTCGTGGTGGCCGACGACTGGTGGCCGGACGGCCCGCGCCGCACGCCGCTGCCGCCGGTGGCCCGCTGCCTCGCCGCCGCCGTCGCCCGCAAGCCCTGACGCCGCGCTGACCTGGAGTGGAGGCGGGCGGGGCGGGGTATCCGGCGGGTGTGGAGTCGCAGACCGTGGAGTGCTTCCCGTTCCGGTTCGACCGGGCGCACCGGATCCCGGCGCTGCCGTTCGGCATCACCCCGGTGACGACGTGGGTCCGGGTCGGCGACCGCGAGCTCACCGTGCGGTTCGGGCCGTGGTGCGTGCGCACCGAGCGGGCCAACGTGGCGGGGACCGCGGTCACCGGCCCGTTCTGGACGTGGCGGACGGCGGGCCCGGCGCGGGTATCGCTGGCCGACGGCGGCCTGACCTGCGCGACGAACGGGGAACGCGGGTTGTGCGTGCGCTTCGTCGAACCCGTGCCGGGCATCGAGCCGCTGGGGCTGCTGCGGCATCCGGCGGTGACGGTCACGGTCGCGGATTGCGATCGGCTCGCCGCGCTACTGGCTCGGTCAGCTCGACCATCCGGTGACCAGCGCCGCGGATGAACCGCAGCTGGGTGCTGCGGCCGAACACGGCGAACCCGAGGCGCACCACCGGGTTCGGGATGTGGGCGTGCCGGGAGAACGCGCGCACCTGGAACTCGACGGTGCCGGTGGCGATGTCCTTGCGCACCAGGAAGTCCATCTGCCCCTGCTCCAGGTGCCCGCGCAGCGTGCGGTAGTTCCAGCCCCACACCCGCACCCCGTCCCGGGCGGTGTCGGTGATGCCGCCGACCCGGCACGGCAGCCGGAACACCAAGCCGTGGAAGGAGGTTTCGAGCAGCAGATCGGCGCCGGGCTCCAGCTCCCGGGTGGAGCGGCACGCGCGCGAGACCAGCGTCGGGTCGGCGAACTTGTAGTCCCGCACCAGCGCGCAGGCCCGTTCCCACGGGCCACCGACCAGCGGCGGTCCCGGTGGTTCCGCGGGCAGCTCCCGCCGCTGGTCGTCCACCGTCCACTCCGGACCGGGGTCCAGCGGGTCCACCGCGGCCACGTCGAAGTTCACCGGCAGGTCCCGGAACCGCGCCAGCTCCCGGAGCAACCGCGGGTCGTCGTCGCAGCGCAGTCCGGTCACACCCGCTCCCCCACCACCGATTCGTCGCGCCCGGTGTAGATCTCCACGCCGTCCACCAGCCGCCCGCCCGCGACCGCGCACACCCGCGCGCAACACCGCACCCACAGGTACGCCTGCAACCGCCGCGACAACCGCAGCCGGTCGTAGAGCAGGTCGGCGGCGCGGCTGCTGCTGCGCGCCCAGGACTCGATCTCGAACAGCATCCGCATTCCGCGGTCGCCCGCGCGGAACTCGATCTGCCCCGCCTCCAGGTGGCCGGGCCGGGTGGCGAGCCGGAACGACGTCGGCGTCACGTCCAGCACCCGCACCGGGCCGTCCCACGGGCCGGGCATCCGGACCACCAGGTCGTCCCCGGGGCGCAGGTCCGCGTGGTCGCCCTCGGGTTCGAAGCGGGCCACCTCGCCGGGCACCATCCGGTCGGGCGCGGCGACGAACAGCGCCATCACGTCGGCGGCGGTGCACAGGTGCAGCTGGATCTCCGCGGAGTAGCGGCGGTGGAACAGCGGGCCGACGCCGTCCTCCGGCAGCTGCAGGCCGGTGCGGTCGGCGGGAGCGGGCGGTGGGCGCACCGCTTCGACCCGGTCCACCAGGTGCACCGGCACGTCGCTGGTCAGCTCGCGCACCGCCGCCAGCAGCAGTCCCGGCGGCCAGCGCCACAGCCACGGCAGGATCACGCGCGGCCGCCCTCGGTGCGGCGGCGGGCGCGGGCGCGTTCGACGGCGCGGCGTCGCGCCTGGTCGCGCAGCACGATCTGGGTCTGCTCCGGTGTGGGGTGGCCTTCGCCCATCGCGATCTCCGCCTCCCGGTAGCGCTGCTCGTCCTCGTCCGGGTCGCCGCCGCGGGCGTCGGCCAGCTGCTCCTCCGGGTCGGGGCGGCGGGTGCGCATCGGATGCTCCCGCCGGTACGGGTTGTCCGGCGGCAGCCCGCCGGACAGGCGGCCGTAGAGCCCGGTGCACAGCAGGACCAGCCCGGCGACGAGGCTGAAGAACACGTTCGGCAGCCGGAACGCCAGCAGGTTCCACGGCGAGTTGAGGACCGCCAGGTGCACGAGCCCGGACAGCAGGAACAGCACCCCGATGAACGTGGTCACCGTCGAGGCCTGCCTGCCGCCCCACGCCGCGCAGCCGATCAGCACCGCGCCCGCCACCAGCGAGATCACCGCCAGCAGCCCGTTGCTGGACAGCCCCAGCACCGGCTGCCCGCTGGTCGTGAAGAAGTCCAGGCCGCGCAGCAGCCCCAGCACTCCGAACGCCCACAGCACCAGTCCCAGCAGCACGGCACCGATCCGGTGGACCGTGTGCACCGGATGCGGCGCGGGTTTCGTCGCGTGCTTCATCGCCCACCCCCCGGAGCCCGTCGTCACGCTCTGCGGCTACCCGCTGACCGATCCGGTTACACCGGGCGGCGCGCTTCCCCCGGTCGCCGGGTACCGCCGCGAAGATCGCGCGCCATACAGTTGTCGGCGCCCGTTAGCGATCGATGCGGAATGGCCGGAGCGATGAGCCGCGACAACAAGATCTTGCTGGCCGCGCTCGCCTGCGGCGCCGTCCTGGTGCCCGCGGTGGTGGTGCTCGCGCTGCGGTGGCCGTGGTGGGCGTGGCTGCTCGGCAGCGCGGCGCTGCTGGCGGGCGTCGCGGCCTACGCCCGGCGGCTGGTGCGGCTGCACCAGCAGGAGCAGCTGCGGGAGGCGCTGGTCGTGCAGCAGCAGCGGCCCGCGGTCCCCGCCGAACCCGAACCGGAACCGCCGCGGCAGCGGCTGCTGCGGGACGTGCCGCTGCCCAGTTCCGAACCCGACTACCGGTTCGTGTTCGGCGCGACCGCATGGTGGCGGCGCCCCGCCGACGCGGTCGGGGTCGCGCACGAGAACCCGGCCGGCCTGGCGGTAGACGTGCTGCTCACCCGCGCCAGGGAGATCGCCGCGACCGAGCACCCCGGCGGCGCCGAGGTGGTGGCGCACAAGCTGGCGGGCGCGCTCGGCGCGGTACAGCGCGACCCGCACGGGCACGTGGAGGTGTGGGCCGCGGACGTGACGCTCGTGCTGCCGGAGCAGGACGTGGACCGGCTGCACCGGCTCGCGGAGGTCCGCAAGGACGAGCAGCTCTGGCACCGGGAGCGCGACCACGAGCGCAGCAAGCGCGCCTACCTGGCCGACGAGGTGCTGCAGGACACCGGCAGCGCCGTGGTGTGGTGGCTGGCGCGCAACGAGAACGACGTGGAGCGCGCCGCCGAGCTCATCGGCACCCTCGCGCAGCTGTCCGCCGCCGCCAACGGCACCGAGATCGACGAGCGGTTCCGGCACCTGGTGCCGTCGTCGCGGCAGGCGCCGTTCCCGAACGGGCTGCCGTTCCCCGGGGATTCGCTGTCGTTCGGCGGCACGCTCGACTCGGGGCGCTTCTTCTCCTACGGGCAGCTGTCCGCGGGGGCCGAGCTGCCCGCGGACGCCGAGCACACCGCCATCGACCACGTGCGCGGGCTGCTCGACGAACTCAGCTCGGACGACGAGGACGCCGACCGGGACCGGCTCGCGGGGCGGCTGGCCACCTTGTTCGACGCGGCCGGGCAGGCCGAGTTCGCGGCGGCCATCCGGCACCGGTTCGGCAACGCCGAGGACGGGCAGGTGCCCGCTCAGCCGAGGCGTTCGTCCACGTAGCACCACGCCCAGGCTTCGCCCGGCTCGAACGAGCGGATCACCGGGTGGCCGGTGCCGCGGTGGTGCTCGGTGGCGTGCTGCCGCGGGCTGGAGTCGCAGCAGCCGACGTGCCCGCACTCGGTGCACATCCGCAGGTGCGCCCATTCGTGCAGTCCCAGCCGCGCGCAGTCCTCGCAGCCGGAGCGGGAACCGGGCTCGGGCCGCCGGTCCGCCGCCGTTTCCAGGTGCTCGCAACCGGCCATCGCCGCCTCCCGGGTTCCGCGTCCGACGACCCCACCATGCCCGGTCGCGCCCCGGCCCCGCCAGCGCCCCGGACCCGGCAGTGCCGGGAACGCGACGAGGCGCAGCACCCGTCGATCATCCCTACACTTCCGTCGACCGCGAGGCCCGCCAGGACGGAGACGCAGCCCCATGCACCAGTTCCCGGACCTGATGATGCTGCTCGCGGTGGCGCTGGTGATCACCGCGCTCGCCCGGCGGTGGGAGCTGTCCGAGCCGCTGGTCCTGGTGCTGGCCGGGCTGGCGCTCTCGTTCGTGCCGGGCGTACCGGACTACGCGATCGACCCCGAGCTGATCCTGGTGCTGGTGCTGCCGCCGCTGCTGTACTCGGCGGCGCTGACCTCGTCGACGATCGGGCTGCGCGCGAACGCCCGCCCGATCGGCTCGCTGGCGCTGGGCGCGGTGCTGGTCACCACGCTGGCGATCGGGCTGGTGGCGTGGTGGCTGGTGCCCGCGATGCCGCTGGGCGCGGCGTTGGTGCTGGGCGCCGTGGTGGCCCCGCCGGACGCGGTGGCGGCCACCTCCATCGGCCGCAGGCTGGGGCTGCCGCGCCGGGTGATGACGGTGCTCAGCGGCGAGAGCCTGGTCAACGACGCCACCGCGCTCACCGCGTACCGGGTCGCGGTGGCCACCGTGCTGGGCACCGGGTACACGCTGCTCGCCGGGGTGGGCGTGTTCCTGCTGGCGACGATCGGCGGGCTCGTCGTCGGGTGGCTGGTGGGCTGGGCGGTGCACCGGGCGCGGCGGGCGCTGGCCGACGGGGTGCTGGAGAGCGCGCTGGGCCTGCTGGTTCCGTTCGCGGCGTACCTGCTGGCGGAGGGCATCAACGCGTCCGGGGTGCTGGCCGTGGTCGTCGCCGGGCTGTACCTGGGACAGCGGTCGCCGACGGGCAGCGCCTCGGTGCGGTTGCAGGACCGGGCGGTGTGGCTGTCCGCGGACACCCTGCTGGAGGCGCTGGTGTTCGCGCTGATCGGCCTGCAGCTGCGCTCGGTCACCGAGGGCGTGGCCGGGCAGCTGGTGCCGCTGGTGCTGGTCGGGACCGCGCTGACGGCGACGGTGGTGCTGGTGCGGGCGGCGTGGGTGTTCGCGACCTTGCAGCTGCCGGAGCTGCTGCTGCGCCGCGGTCCGGCGCCGCCGTGGCGCTACGGCGCGGTGGTGTCCTGGGCGGGGATGCGCGGCGTGGTGTCGTTGGCCGCCGCGGCGGCGATCCCGCAGTTCACCTCGACGGGCGCCCCGTTCCCGCAGCGGCCGCAGGTGCTATTCCTGGCGTTCTTCGTGACGTTGGGGACGCTGCTGCTGCACGGGCTGACGTTGCCGTGGGTGATCCGCGCGCTCGGCGTTCGCGGCGGGGAGCGCTACACCGATGCGCTGGCCGAGGCGGAGGCGGCGCACAACGCGGCGCTGGCGGCGCGGCGGCGGCTGGACGAGCTCTCGGCGGACGATCCGCCGCCGGACGAGGTCGCCGAGCACCTGCGGCGGTCCGCGGAGCGGCGCAGCAACCGGGCGTGGGAACGGCTGGGCCGTTCCGCCGAGGAGGTCGGGGAGAGCCCCGGCGCCGCGTACCGCCGGTTGCGCGCCGAGATGCTCGCCGCGGAGCGCGAGGTGTTCGTCCGGTTCCGCGACGAGGGCCGCATCGACGACGTGGTCCTGCGCCGGGTGCTGCACGAACTGGACCTGGAGGACGTGATGCTGCAGCGGGAATGACGCCCTCGCCGAGGCGTCCCGGTCATTCCTCCAGGAAGCCGAGCTGGCCGGAGAGCTCCTTCGCGGCGACCGTCATCGCGCCGATCACCTCGCGCATCCGCTTGCGGGAGAACCGGTAGGACGGCCCGGAGGCGCTGAGCGCGGCGACGACCTCGCCGTCGTGCCGGTGCACGGCGACGGCGGCGGCGTTGAGCCCGAGCTCCAGTTCCTCGTAGCTGGTGGCGTAGCCGTCGCGCACGATCAGTTCGAAGCCGCCGCGCAGTTCACCGGGGTCGGTGACGGTCCGCGGCGTGTACTGGGCGAGTTCGCCGTCGAGCAGCGCGTCCTGGTCGTCGGCGGGGGCGTGCGCCAGCAGCACCTTCCCGCTGGAGGTGGCGTGCAGCGGAGTGCGCTGGCCGACCCAGTTGTGCGCGGTGACGGAGGCGGTGCCGCGGGCCTGGCTGATGTTGATGGCCACTTCGTCGTCGCGGACGGCGATGTTCACGGTCTCGCCGAGCTCTTCGGCCAGCGATTCGCAGAAGGGGCGGCCGAGCCGGGACAGGTCCATCCGGTCGGTGGCGGCGCCGGCGAGCCGGACGATGCCGAAGCCGATGACGTACTTGCCGCGTTCCCCGAGCTGTTCGACGAGGCCGCGGGAGACGAGGACGCTGACCAGCCGGGAGGCGGTGGACTTGTGCACGCCGAGTTCGCCGGCGATCTCGGTGATGCCCGCTTCGCCGTGGCGGGCCAGCAGTTCCAGCACGCTCACCGCCCGGTCCACCGACTGCACCAGGGCGCCGGAACGTTCACCGTTGCTGGATCGTCCTGCGTTGACCACGGTTCAACCCGTATTCGTTGCCGGAGAATTGCCGTCTCGAACGATACACGGTGTTGCTGATTGCGCAACAACCCGGCCGGGGCCGTTCGGATCGTCCGCCGGCGGCCACGCTACGGGACCGGACGGCCGCGGCGGACCCCCACCCGGGGCACCTCGGAATGCCGGCCGCGCGCGGACCGCGCACACCGGCCGCG
>NZ_JAIUJZ010000134.1:0-2665 GCF_020176775.1 Saccharopolyspora sp. 6M | reverse complement strand
GGGCCGGGGAGCCCCCGACCCCGCCCGCGGCGGTGCTGCTCAGCTCTCGGAGCTCGCTCCGGCGGTGGCGTCCGCGGCGTCGCCGGGGACGGCCTCCGGGGAGTTCGTCGGCGCGGCCGCGGCCCGGGACGCCGCCCGGCGCCGCGGCCTGCGGGTGACCGAGGCCGTCGCGGGCGCCGGCGCCTCCGGGACCCCGTTGGTGGCGGGCTCGGCCGGCTTCTCCACCGCGAGGACCACCGGCTCGGCCGATGCTCCCGCGCTGCCCGCCGGGCGGCTGACCTTGCGCCGCCGGGAGCGGCCGTTGGTCTCACCGGACTCCGGCTGCTGGGCGGCCGGGGATGCGGGCTGCTGCTGCGCGGAGTGCTGCGCGGGCCGCTGCTCGACCGGGGCGGCGGGTTCGGCCGCCTGCTCCTGCTTCGCGGGCTTGCCGCCGTGCTCGCCAGGGGCCTGCTCGGCGGTGTCCTGCTTGCCGCCGTCCTTCCGGCCCGAGTCCTGCTCGGCGGGCTTGCCCTGCTCGCGCTTGCCGCCGCCGTGCTTGCCGCCGTCCTGCTTGCCGGAGTCCTTGGCCGACTCGTGCTTGCCGGAGTCCTGCTTGGCGGAGTCCTTGCCCGACTCCTGCTTGCCCGAATCCTTGCCGGACTCCTGCTTGCCGGACTCCTGCTTGGCAGAGTCCTGCTTGCTCTGGGCGTCCTTCGAGGACTGCTCCTGCACGGCCCCGTTGCGCTCGCCGTGCTGCGCACCGTCCGAGTCCCCGGAGCCGTCGTGCTTGCCCTTGTTGCGGTTCCGGCGCGAGCCGCCGCCACCGCCGCCGCCGGAGTTCCCACCGCCGTGCTGGTGCACCACCGGGTCCGTCGAGACCATCAGGCCCCGTCCGCGGCAGTGCTCGCACGTGCTGCTGTAGGCCTCCAGGAGACCGGTGCCGACCCGCTTGCGGGTCATCTGCACCAGCCCGAGCGAGGTCACCTCGGCGACCTGGTGCCGGGTGCGGTCCCGCCCGAGGCACTCGGTGAGCCTGCGCAGCACCAGGTCCCGGTTGGACTCCAGCACCATGTCGATGAAGTCGATCACGATGATGCCGCCGATGTCGCGCAGCCGCAGCTGGCGCACGATCTCCTCGGCCGCCTCCAGGTTGTTCCTGGTGACCGTCTCCTCCAGGTTGCCGCCCGAGCCGGTGAACTTGCCGGTGTTGACGTCGATGACGGTCATCGCCTCGGTGCGGTCGATCACCAGGTAGCCACCGGAGGGCAACCAGACCTTGCGGTCCAGCGCCTTCGCGATCTGCTCGGTGATCCGCTGCTCGGTGAAGACGTCGCCCTTGCCGGTGTGCTTGGTGAGCCGGCTCATCAGGTCCGGCGCCACGTGCTGCACGTAGGCCTCGATGGTGTCCCACGCGTCGCCGCCCTGGACGACCAGCGAGGAGAAGTCCTCGGTGAACAGGTCCCGCACGACCTTGATCAGCAGGTCGGGCTCCTCGTAGAGCAGCTGCGGCGCCTGGGCCTTCGGGGCGTCGGCCTTCTCCTTGATGACCTCCCACTGGGCCTGCAGGCGGCGCACGTCGCGGTCCAGGGCCTCTTCGCTGGTGCCCTCGGAGGCGGTGCGGATGATCACACCGGCGTTGTCCGGGACGATCCGCTTGAGGATCTCCTTGAGCCGCTTGCGCTCGTTGTCCGGCAGCTTCCGGCTGATGCCGGTGGCACCGCCGCCGGGCACGTACACCAGGAACCGGCCGGGCAGGCTGATCTGGGTGGTCAGCCGGGCGCCCTTGTGACCGACGGGGTCCTTGGTGACCTGGACCAGGACGCTGTCGCCGGTGGACAGGGCCTGCTCGATGCGGCGCGCCTTGCCCGCGAGCCCGGCGGCGTCCCAGTCGACCTCGCCCGCGTACAGCACGGCGTTGCGGCCGCGGCCGATGTCGACGAACGCGGCTTCCATGCTGGGCAGCACGTTCTGCACGCGGCCCAGGTACACGTTGCCGACGAGCGAGCCGGAGCCGGAGGCGGTGACGAAGTTCTCGACGAGGACGTTGTCCTCCAGCACCGCGATCTGGGTCTGGTCGCCGTTCTCGCGCACCACCATGCTGCGGTCCACCGCTTCGCGGCGGGCGAGGAACTCGGACTCGGACAGCACCGGGGCCCGGCGGCGACCGGCTTCGCGGCCGTCGCGGCGGCGCTGGCGCTTGGCCTCCAGCCGCGTGGAGCCCTTGATCGCGCGGACCTCGTCGTCGCTGCTCTCCTGGCGGCCGTTGTCCTGCCGCTCCTCCCGGACGTGCACGACGGTGTTCGGCGGATCGTCGTCCCGCGACGGTCCGTCGTCGTCCCCGGCGCCCTTGCGGCGGCGGCGACGGCGGCGACGGCGGCTGGAGTCCTCACCGCCGCCCTCGGCGGGCGCGTCGGCGGACTTGGTGTCCTTCTCGTCCTCGGCGGCCGCGTCGGCGGAGTCCTCGCGGGTGTCGTCCTTGCGGCCGCCGTCCTTGCGGGAGTCCTTCCGACCCTTGCCGGGCTTGTCCTGCTTGCCGGGCTTCTCGGCCTCGTCCTCGGGCTGCTCGTCGCCCGCTTCGGACTGCTCGCCTTCGCCGCCCTTGCCGCGGCCGCGGCCGCGGCGCCCGCGGCGGCGCCGGCGGCGGGCGCCCGTCTCGGGGGAGCCCGCCGCCCCATACGCCCCCGCG
>NZ_JAIUJZ010000133.1:0-5437 GCF_020176775.1 Saccharopolyspora sp. 6M | reverse complement strand
GCGGGGGGGGGGGGGGGGGGGCGGGCGGGGGGGGGGGGGGGGGCGCGGGGCGGCGGGGGGGCGCGGCCGCCCGCGGGGGGCCGGGGGGCGGGGGGGCCCGGGGGGGGGGCGGCGGCGGCCGCCGTTCTCGTCGTCGCCCTCGGCCGATTCCTCGCCGTCGGCGGAGTGGTCGGAGTCGTCGCCCTCGTCGTCGGTCTCGGCGACCGGTTCCGGCTTCGGCGCGGCGGGCGCGGGGCGGGCCGCGACGGGCTCCGGGGCGAGGAACATCGCCTGCGGGGCCGCGAACACCGGGTTCAGCGGGGTGGTCTCAGCCGGCTGCTCGGGCGTCTCGTCCTGCTGGGCGGGCTGCTCCGGCGCCGGATCCTGCTTCGCGGTCGCGGCGGGCTGCTCGGCGGCGTCCTCGGCGACGATCTGCTCGGGACGCAGCTGCTGCACCACCCGGAGCGCGACCTCGCGCGTGATGTTGGACTGCGCGCTGCGCACGGCCTCGCCGAGCGAATCGAGGGAGGTGATGACCTCCCGGCTGCTGGCCCCCAGCAGCTTCGCCAGCGCGTGCACTCGCAGCTTGGCGGGCAGTTCGAAGGTGCCCGAGCCGCTTTCCTGCGTGGATGTGGGCGATGGCCCGCTGGCGTTCCCAGCGGGCGTTTCCGTGTTCGACATTCAACTCCTCCGCCCCCGGGCGCGTCCGTTGGACGCGGCCGCACAGGAGCATGTGCGTTCTGCGGTCTTCCGTCGCCCGGGGGCGACGGCAATTCTGCTGGTCCCCTCCGTCCCGGATCTGGGTGAACCGGGAAGTCCCACGGTGGGTCCGACGGTGTCCGCGCCTTGGCACGTCACCCGGCCGGGATTGTCTCCCGCTGGGCCACGGCCGTCGCCCTGTCCTGGGCGAACGGGTCGGCGAGCCCTCCCTCGTCGTCGAGCCGACCTTGTTCCCACCGGGTCGCTCGAGCGGCCGTGGACGGGTCCAGATCGGCGACGACGCGCAGGGCGTTCAGCACATCGTCGGGTCGAACGACGGGTGTTGTCTGCCGCACGACCGTTACGAGTATCCCATACGGTGCAGGACCCTTCGGCCAATCGTCCACTTGGGCGACGGAAGCGGAAGATTGGTCACACACCGCAGCCGGATCTGCACTGTCCAGGACTTCCGCCGACACGAGCGCCGCTCGCGCGTCCAAGGTCCGGCGCCCGTCCTTGGTCATCCGCTCCACTTCGACCGACTCGGCGGCGAGCAGGGCGGCGACCGCGGCGCGCAGCGGTTCGACCCCGACGTCCGGCAGTTCGACCGCCCAGCGGCTCGCTGTGAGGCGTTCGGCCAGCGCGCCCGGCCCGGCCTCCACCACTTCGACGAGCTCCATCCCGGGCGGCAGCACCCGGTTCAGCTCCGCCCGCAGCAGGTCCGGTTCCACCCGCTGCACCAGCTGCAGCTCGACGTACTCGGCTTCGCTGGCCACGCCCGTCGGCACCGCACCGGCCCAGGAGATCTTGGGATGGGGGCTGAACCCCTGCGAGTACGCCATCGGTACCCCCGCGCGGCGCAGCGCCCGCTCGAACACCCGGGCGAGGTCGCGGTGCGAGCTGAACCGCAGGCGCCCTCGTTTGGTGTAGCGCAGGCGCAGCTTCTGCACCGGCGCCGCGGACGGGTTGGGGTGGTCGCGGCGACTCACCAGGGCTCCTCCCGGGTGCGGCCGCACGTGTCGGCCGATCGTGATCAGCGCCGGCCCGGGAGCGGAGCCACCGGGCCGTGCCACGACGGTACCGCCTGGTTCCGCGCAGGTGGTCGAGCACCGCGCGGTATGTTCTTCCGGCCCTTGTACCGCCGGGTGCGGGCCGCCTAACGTCGCGCGTGTCCCGGCGGCCGCCAGCGGGCGATCGCCCGGTCACGTGGGAGGTTCGACGTGCCCCTCGCCCGGTCGGCCGGTGCCGCCGCGGCCAGCCTCGCGTTGCTGGGCCTGCTGGCCGGACCCGGCCCCGCCGCCACCGCGGAACCGGACCCGTCCTGCACCGCGGGCGGTCCCGCGCTGCGCTACGTCGTGCTGTTCGACCCCGGCCTGCCCCGCGCCACCGCGGAATCCGAGGCAGCGGGTCAGTGCGGGTCGACGGCGGCGTACTACCCGGAGATCGGCGTGGCCGTCGTGGACTCGGCCGAACCGGACTTCACCGGGCGGATGGGGCGGGACCGCGCCTACAGCGCCGAGCGGCAGGTCCTCGCGGACCGCGTCGACGCGGAGCGCGGCGAGCAGGCAGCGGATGCGGGCACCGCCCCGGACCAGCAGTGGAACCTGCGCGCGATCCACGCCGCGGACGCGCACCCCACGACCCGCGGCGCGGGCGCGCTCGTCGGGGTGCTCGACTCCGGCATCGACGCCGCGCACCCGGAGCTGGCGGCCGCGCTGGACGTGCGGCGGTCCGCGAACTGCCTCACCCCGGAGGACCCGGAGCTCGACGCCCCGCCGGAGGGCGACGCGCACGGCACCCACGTGGCGGGCATCATCGCCGCCGCGGACGACGGCGCGGGCGTCACCGGCGTCGCCCCCGAGGCCCGGCTGGCGTCGATCCGGGTGGTCAACGCGGACGGGTACGTGCACCCGGAGGCCGCGGTGTGCGGGTTCGTGTGGGCCGCCGAGCACGGCGTGGACGTGGTGAACAGCAGCTTCCTGGTGGAGTCCGCGCAGCTGGGCTGCACCCGAGCCGGATCCCCGGTGCCGCGGGAGGCGGTGCGCCGGGCGGTGCGCTACGCGACCGAGCGGGACGTGCTCACCGTCGCGGCCGTCGGCAACGAGAGGGCCGACCTGACCGCGGTGCCGCCGGAGCGCGAACCGGTGTGCGATGCGGTGCCGACCGAGCTGGACGGGGTGGTGTCGGTGGCCGCGGTCGGTCCCGACGGGGTGAAGTCCGGTTACAGCTCGTACGGGCTCGGCGCGGTGGACGTGGCGGCGCCGGGCGGCGAGCAGCACGACGAGCAGTGCGTGCGCTCGACGGCGCCCGGTGGGGACTACCGCTCGACCTGCGGCACCTCGATGGCGGCGCCGCACGTGGCGGGCGTGGCGGCGCTGCTGGCGTCCCGCGATCCGGACGCGGGCGCCGCCGAGCTGGGCCGCAGGCTGCTGGAGACGGCCCGGCCGCTGCCGTGCCCGGCGGACTACGACCTCGACGCGGACGGCGCGCAGGACGCGCTGTGCCGCGGCTACGCCACCTACAACGGCTTCTACGGCCACGGCCTCGTCGACGCCCGGGCCGCCCTCGCTCCGCCGGGCTGACACCCGAGCGGTCGGTCAGCCGAACGCGGGGTTGCTGACCGGGGAGCCCTTGCCGACCGGGCTGATCGGCAGCAGCGCGCGCCCCGACGGCCCGATCTCGATGTCGGTGCCCATCGTCGGGCACACCCCGCAGTCGAAGCACGGCGTCCACCGGCAGTCGTCCTGCTCCCGGGCGTCGAGCGCGTCCTGCCAGTCGGCCCAGAGCCATTCCTTGTCCAGCCCGGAGTCCAGGTGGTCCCAGGGCAGGATCTCCTGCTCCCCGCGTTCCCGGGTGGTGTACCAGGCGACGTCGACGCCGAACCGCGCGAGCTCCTCGGCGGCGCAGTCCACCCAGCGCTGGTAGGAGAAGTGCTCGTTCCACCCGTCGAACCGGCCGCCCTCGCGCCACACCCGCTCGATGACGGTGCCGAGCCTGCGGTCACCGCGGGACAGCAGCCCTTCGACCAGCGAGGGCTTGCCGTCGTGGTAGCGCATGCCGATGTTGCGCCCGAGGGAGCGGTCCGAGTTGACGGCGTGGCGGAGCTTGCGCAGCCGCTCGTCCACGGTGTCCGGATCGCACTGCGCGGCCCACTGGAACGGGGTGTGCGGTTTCGGCACGAACCCGCCGATCGAGATGGTGCAGCGGATGTCCTTGCGCCCGCTGACCTGCCGTCCGGCGCGGATGACCTCCTTGGCCATCTCGGCGATCTGCAGGACGTCCTCGTCCTCCTCGGTGGGCAGGCC
Organism: Saccharopolyspora sp. 6M; assembly: GCF_020176775.1. Lineage (NCBI taxonomy): Bacteria > Bacillati > Actinomycetota > Actinomycetes > Pseudonocardiales > Pseudonocardiaceae > Saccharopolyspora > Saccharopolyspora sp. 6M. The sequence continues at coordinate 1,454 of NZ_JAIUJZ010000133.1, read as the reverse complement.
GCACATGAAGTAGAGCTTGACCTGCCGCCAGCCGTTGGCGAACGCGGCGGACACGGTCCGGATGAGGTCCTCTTCGGACACCATCTTGTTGATGACGCGGCGGATGCGTTCGCTGCCGCCTTCGGGCGCGAAGGTGAGCCCGGAGCGGCGGCCGTTGCGGGACAGCTCGTTGGCGAGGTCCACGTTGAACGCGTCGACGCGGGTGGACGGCAGCGACAGGCTGGTGTTGGAGCCCTCGTAGCGGTCGGCGAGGCCCTTGGTGACCTCGGCGATCTCGGAGTGGTCGGCGGAGCTCAGCGACAGCAGCCCGACCTCCTCGAACCCGGTCGCTTCGAGGCCCTTCTGCACCATCTCACCGATGCCCTCGGGCGAGCGCTCCCGCACCGGCCGGGTGATCATCCCGGCCTGGCAGAACCGGCAGCCGCGGGTGCAGCCGCGGAAGATCTCCACGCTCATCCGCTCGTGGACGCTCTCGGCGAGCGGCACCAGCGGCTGCTTCGGGTACGGCCACTCGTCGAGTTCCATGGTGGTGCGCTTGAACACCCGGTAGGGCACGCGCTCGTGGTTCGGCACGACCTCGGCGATGGTGCCGTCCGCGGCGTAGCGCACGTCGTAGAACTTCGGCACGTACACGCCACCGCTCTCGGCGAGCCGCAGCAGCAGCTCGTCGCGCCCGCCGGGGCGCCCCTCGTCCTTCCAGCGCCGGATCGCGGCGGTGATCTCCAGGACGGATTCCTCACCGTCCCCGAGCACGGCCGCGTCGAGGAAGTCGGCGACGGGCTCCGGGTTGAACGCGGCGTGCCCGCCCGCGAGCACCACGGGGTGCTCCTCGGTGCGGTCGACGGCGTGCAGCGGGATGCCCGCGAGGTCCAGCGCGCTGAGCAGGTTCGTGTAGCCGAGTTCGGTGGCGAAGCTGACGCCGAGCACGTCGAAGGCGCCGACCGGGCGGTGCGCGTCCACGGTGAACTGCGGGATGCCGTGCTCCCGCATGAGCTCCTCCAGGTCCGGCCACACCGAGTAGGTGCGCTCGGCGAGCACGTCGGAGAGCTCGTTGAGGATCTCGTAGAGGATCATGACGCCCTGGTTGGGCAGCCCGACCTCGTAGGCGTCGGGGTACATCAACGCCCACCGCACGGTGGTCGCGTCCCACTCCTTGACGGTCGCGTTGAGCTCCCCGCCCACGTACTGCACGGGTTTGGAGACGCGGGGCAGCAGCGGCTCCAGGCGGTCGAACACGGACTCCACACTCACACCGGCCAGGGTAGTGGCCGGGGTCGCAGCAGGTCCGGGGGCGGTGGGCGCGACCCCGATCAGCGGTGTCGGGGCCGCGCCGCGGTCCGGTCCCGGGGGGGGGGGGGGGGGCGGGGGGGGGGGGCGGGGGCGGCCGGGGGGGGGGCGCGGGGGGGGGGGGGGGGGGGGCGCGGCGCGAGCGGCGCAAGCGGCGGGCGGGGCCG
>NZ_JAIUJZ010000132.1:0-25399 GCF_020176775.1 Saccharopolyspora sp. 6M | reverse complement strand
ACCCCGATCAGCGGTGTCGGGGCCGCGCCGCGGTCCGGTCCCGGCGGCGGTCCGGCCGGGTGGCCGGACCGGGCCGGAGGCCGTCCGGGTTCAGCGGCGTCCCGGTCTCAGAGGCTGGGGAACCAGAGCTTGATCTCGCGCTCGGCGGACTCCGGCGAGTCGGAGCCGTGCACCAGGTTGTACTGCACCTCCAGGCCGAAGTCGCCGCGGATGCTGCCCGGGGCGGCCTTCTCGACCGGGTCGGTGCCACCGGCGAGCTGGCGGAACGCCGAGATGGCGCGGGGGCCCTCGACGACGGCGGCCAGCACCTGGCCGGAGGTGATGAACTCCAGCAGGGAGCCGAAGAACGGCTTGCCGTCGTGCTCGGCGTAGTGCTGCTTGGCGAGGTCCTCGTCGACCTGGCGCAGTTCCAGCGCGACCAGCTTGAGGCCCTTGCGCTCGATCCGGCCGATGACCTCACCGACCAGGCCGCGCTCGACCCCGTCGGGCTTGACCAGGACCAGGGTGCGCTCGCTCACGTTGCTCTCCTTCGGGTGGGCGGCGCGGGTTCTCCGCGCCCGTTTTGCGGAAAAGGGTATCGGCGCAGGTGACGCGGCCTCCCCCGGGGCGACCGGGCACCGCTGACCTCGACCCCGGTGATCATCGGGGTCGAGGGGCCCGCGCTCGCCGGTGCACCCGGGTCCGGCGTCGGCCCGGTGACCTGCGGACGACGAGCGGCCGGACCTCCGGTCCCTGGTGTCCCCGGAGATCGCGGGCTAGATTCGCCCCGGCCGTACCGACCGGCCGGTCCGACGAGGAGGTCCGGATGCGAGCAGCCGTGCACACCGCCGTGAACGAGCCGATGACCATCGAGGAGATCGCCGACCCGCACCCGAAGGCCGGGGAGGTCGCGATCGACGTGCTCTCCTGCGGCGCCTGCCACTCGGACCTGCACGTGCTCAAGGGGGAGCTGCCGTTCCCGACGCCGGCCGTGCTGGGCCACGAGGTCGCCGGCGTCGTCTCCGAGGTCGGACCGGGCGTGACCGGGGTGCGGGTGGGCGACCGAGTGGTCACCAGCTTCATCATGCCGTGCGGCCGGTGCGCGCAGTGCACGCGCGGGAACTCCGAGATCTGCCTGGAGTTCTTCGCGCACAACCGGGCGAAGGGCCTGCTCTACGACGGCCAGACCCGGCTGTTCCGGCCCGGTGGCGAGCCGGTGTGGATGTACTCGATGGGCGGGCTGGCCGAGCGGTCGGTGACGCCGGTGACCTCGGTCTACCAGGTGCCGGACGAGGTGGAGCTGGCGGACGTGGCCTCGGTGGGCTGCTCGACGATGACCGCCTACGGGGCGCTGCGGCACGCCGCGGACGTGCGGGTCGGCGATGCGGTGGCGGTGGTCGCCGCGGGCGGGGTGGGCAGTTCGCTGATCCAGCTGGCCGCGCTGTTCGGGGCGTCGACGATCGTGGCGGTGGACATCTCCGCGGACAAGCTGGACGCGGCGAGCGCGCTGGGCGCCACGCACGTGGTGAACTCGGCGGAGGTGGACGCGCCGGAGGCGATCCGGGAACTCACCGGCGGTCGCGGCGTGGACGTGGCCTTCGAGGCGCTGGGCAGCCCGGCGACGTTCGGCGTGGCCCGCGACTCCGTGGTGGAGGGCGGTCAGGTCGTGGTGGTCGGCATCGCCCCGAAGGGCAGCGTCGGCGAGTTCGACCTGGCGACCATCGCGCGGCGGAAGTTGCAGATCAAGGGCTCGTACGGTGCGAAACCCCAGCGGGACATGCCGGTGCTGCTGGACCTGGTGGCGCGCGGACGGCTGCGGCCGCAGGACACCGTGAGCCGCCGGTTCGCCTTCGACGAGGTGCAGGACGCCTACGACGCGCTGAACCGCCACGAGATCCGCGGCCGCGCGGTCATCGACATCGCCTGAGTCCCCGGACGCCCCTGAACACCCGGACGCCCTGAGCACCCGGGCGCTCAGCGCCGCCGGTCGGTGTCCAGGCATTCCACCAGCGCGGCGTCGTCGTTGACGACGATGCCGGGCCGGGGTTCGGCGAGTTCGCCGGGCGGGAACGGGAAGCTGCGGGTGCGCAGCGGCGGCTGCCGGTCCTGCGCGCGGTCTTTGTTGATCTCCATGTGCCATGGATACCGATGATCAACACCGGCGTCGAGGCCACGATCAGGTGCCGTCGCCGAACGGCGCGGCCCCGCGTTCCGCAGCAGCTCCTAGTCCAGCGGGTGCCGCCACCGCAGGCCCGGGTACCGCGCGAAGCCCCGATCGGCCGTGACCCACTCCGCGCCGTGCTCGATCGCGATAGCGGCGAGGTAGGCGTCGGGGATGTGGTTCGCCTTCGCCTCGGTCTTCCGGCACAGCTCGGCGAAGATCCCCCAGTGGGCCTCTCCCGGTTCGATCTTGGCCACGTTCCCCGCGTGCGCGAGTTCGTCGGCGAGGTCGGCGGCCGTGTGCGTGAGCAGGGGTTCCCGGAGGATCTTCCGGTTGGTCATGATGCGCATGAACCCGCTCAGGACGAGCGTGGGGAGACCGACGAGCTGGGGACCTGAGAGCGCCTCGCCCAGCCAGTCCGCGTACTCGGGCTGCCGTGGATCATCCAGGTTGTACGCCGACACCAGGATGTTGACATCGCACGCGATCATTCGCGTTCCATGAGGTCGTGCAGCGCCGCGCTGTCGGTGATGTCGACCCCCGGCTGATAACCGCCCGTGCGCACGGCCCGCACCGTGAACGGCGCCGATCGCTGGCGCATCTTGGCGAGGCGCTCCCGGACGCTGTCCTGGATGAACTCGCTCACGGTCATGCGGTTCTGGAGCGATTGACGCTTGACCTCGTTCAACAGGTCGGCATCAACGGTGATCGTGGTTCTCGTACTGTGCGCCATACACCGAAGTGTACGAGCACTGCATCATGATGCAGCACTACGCGCTCCGGTGTTCACTGCTCCGGCGGGTAGCCCTCTGGGTGTCCGAGCTGGTCGTACAGCCGACCTTCGCGCATCCGCTTCGCCACGTCGTGGCGCAGGTACAGCATGTAGCCCCACACGGCCGCGAACAGCAGCCCCATGATCCCGACGGCCGGGTGCACCAGGTAGCAGGCGACCATCGCGACCTGCAGCACCAGCGCGAACGGCAGCCCCCACGGCTTCCGCTGGGTGAACCCGGCGATGAGCATGAGCACGGTGAGCACCGCGACGGCGGAGAACCCGACGCCGGTGACGCCGCCGCCGAACTGCCACACGACGGGCAGCGCGAGCCCGAAGGTGAGGAACTCCATCACCAGCGTGCCCGCCATGACACCGCGCAGGCCCTTCCACGGGTCGCGCACGCCGTCCGGCGCGGTGGGCAGGGACAGGAACGATCCGGATTCGGTCACAACGGCTCCTTGCCGAACAGGGCGCGCCCCTCACCGGCGGTCACCACGGACCCGGTGATCACCACGCCGCCGCCGGAGACGGTGTCGGAGTCCCCGGTGGTCTCCTCCGCCATCTGGATGGCGGTCTCCACGGCGTCGTCCAGGCGGGGCTCCACGACGATGCGTTCCGCGCCGAAGATGTCCTTGGCCAGGGCGGCGAGCTCGTCGGGGTCCATCGCCCGCGGCGAGGAGTTCTTGGTGAGCACGACCTCTTCCACGACGGGTTCGAGTTCCCGCAGCAGCCCGCGCACGTCCTTGTCGGACAGCACGCCGATCACGGCGACGAGGCGGCGGAAGGAGAACTCGGAGCTGAGCGCGTCGGCGAGCGCGCGGGCGCCGTGCGGGTTGTGCGCGGCGTCGACGAGCACGGCCGGGGCGGCGCGGACCCGCTCCAGGCGGCCGGGGGTGATGACCGCGGCGAAGGCCTCCTGCACGGCTTCCGGGTCGAGCTTCTGCTCGGCCCCGGCGCCGAAGAAGGCTTCGACCGCCGCGAGCGCGAGGGCGGCGTTGCGCGCCTGGTGCTCGCCGTGCAGCGGCAGGAAGATCTCGTCGTAGGTGCCGCCGAGGCCCTGCAGCTTCAGCATCTGGCCGCCGACGGCCACGGTCCGGGACAGCACGCCGAACTCGTTGCCCTCGCGGGCGACGGTGGCGCCGACCTCGGCGACCCGCTCCAGGATCGGGGTCTGCACCTCGGCGGTCTGCGCGGCGAGCACCACGATCGAGTCCGGCTTGATGATCCCGGACTTCTCCCGGGCGATGCCCGCGAGGTCGGTGCCGAGGTAGTCGGCGTGGTCCAGCGCGATCGGGCAGAGCACCGCGATGTGCGCGTCGGCGACGTTGGTGGCGTCCCAGCCGCCCCCGAGGCCCACTTCCAGCACGGCGGCCTCGACGGGCGCGTCGGCGAAGGCGGCGAAGGCCATGCCGGTCAGCACCTCGAACTTCGACATCTTCACGTCGTGGTTCGAGTCCACGATGGACACGTACGGCGCGATGTCGCGGTAGGCCTCGACGTAGGCCTCCGGGGTGATCGGCTTGTTGTCGATGCTGATGCGCTCGGTGGCCAGTTGCAGGTGCGGGCTGGTGTAGCGGCCCGTGCGCAAACCGATTCGGGTCAGCAGCGAGTCCACCATCCGCGAGACCGAGGACTTCCCGTTGGTCCCGCCGATGTGCACCACCTGGTAGCTGCGCTGCGGCTCGGCCAGCAGGTCGGTGAGCGCCCGGATCCGGTCCAGCGACGGCTCGATCTTCGTTTCCGGCCAACGCTCGTTGAGCTCGGCCTCCACCACGCGCAGCTCGTGCAGCGCACCGGACTCGGTGCCGGACAACTGGCACACTCCCCTACCCCGACGACAAACGTCCAGCTCAAGTCTACGTCGGTAGGTGCACGCACCCGGCCTGCGCCCCCAGGGCAGCCGCGCACCACCCGCAGCGAGCACACCAAGATCCCACTCATGACCCAGATGGATGATTCAAATCATGAGTCATTGCACGGGTCGTTTCGGGCGTACAACATGGGAGTCATGTCGATACCAGGAGCGCACACCGTCTCCAAGCGGGAGAACCTGCCCCTGCTTCCCGATGAGGTTGACCTCGTCGAGCGCCTGATGACCCCGGAGAGCCCGGAGCGCATCGCGCTGGAGAACCTGGTGCCAGAAGTCGGCACCAGCAAAGCGGCGGTGCTGCGTGCGGCCTTTCACGCCGGCATCGACAACGTCCGCGCACAGGCGCTGGACGAGTCCTACCGGCGAATGGCCGCCGAGATGACCGACACCGAACACGCGGAACGTCGCGCGCACACCTCCGCGCGGCGCGAACGCCTCGCAGCGAGGAATGACGAGTGAACGCTCAGCGCCATCGCACCATCGTTCGCGGGCGCATCTACGGCGCGACGATCGGCGATCGCGGGGAGAAGTTCTACCTCGCGGTGTCCAACAACAGCCGGAACGCACGGCTCGGCGACTTCCTCGCGGTGCGGTTGACCACGACCCGCAAGCCGAATTACCCCAGCATCGTGGTGCTCGACGACAAGGACTCCGACTGGGTGGGGTCGGTGCTCTGCGACGACATCGAACCGATCTTCCACGAAGAGATCAGCCGGGACGCGGGCGCGTTGCACCCCAAGGACATGCAACGGGTGGACCAAGCTCTGCGCGTCGCGTTATCACTCTGATCAACAGGCGCCTGCACGAGTGGGAGCCGAGAAGTCGAAGCGGCCCGCCTTCGCACCCGCCACGAAGGCGCCCCACGCCCCCGCCGAGAACGCGAACACCGGACCCGACCGCTCCTTCGTGTCGCGGACGCCGACCTCGTCGGAGCCGAACCGAACCTCCACGCAGTTGTCGCTGGCGGCCGCGCTGCGACTGCTCGTGAACCATCCGTCGTTCGCTGCACCTGTCACCGGCTCATCTCCTCCTCCGGACGGTCGGTCAACCTCGCCGCCCCGGCGGCCGAGCGCTGAGCCCGGAGAGGCGAACGGCCCGCCCGACCGATGCGGCTGGTCGAACGGGCCGTTCACCTCAGGTGCGGACGGGAGCGGTCACGCCGTCGGCAGGGCCGCCAGGCGGGATTCGATGCGGGTGATGTCGGTCTGCGCCGTCTCGCGGCGGACCTTGATCTTCTCGACGACCTCGGCGGGTGCCTTGTCGGTGAAGGAGGGGTTGCCGAGCTTCTTCTCGGTGCCCTCCAGCTCCTTGCGGGCCGCCGCCAGGTCCTTCTCCAGTCGCTTGCGCTCAGCGGCCACGTCCACGGCGCCGGAGAGGTCCAGCTCCACCTCGACGGTGCCGCCGACCAGGCCGATCTCCAGCGACGCCGAGGAGGTGAAGTCCGCGCCGGGCTCATTCAGCTTCGCCAGCGACCGCACCGCGGGCAGGTGCTCGACCAGTCCGAGCGCGTCCAGGCCGCTCAGCCGGGCCGCGACCCGCTGGCCGGGCTTCAACCCCTGGTCCGAGCGGAACCGGCGGATCTCGGTGATGAGTTTCTGGGTGGCCTCCACCCGCCGCGCCGCGTCCTCGTCGGCGGGCGTGCCCGCCGCCTTCGGCCAGTCGGCGATGACCACGGACTCGCGGCCGGTCAGCGTGGTCCACAGCGTCTCGGTGACGAACGGGATCGTCGGGTGCAGCAGCCGCAGCAGCACGTCCAGCACGTGCCCCAGCACCTCGCGGGTGCGTTCCGCGCGGTCACCGCCCGCGTCGATCTGGACCTTGGACAGCTCCAGGTACCAGTCGCAGAACTCGTCCCAGGTGAAGTGGTAGAGCGCCTCGGTGGACTTGGCGAACTGGAAGTCCTCCAGCAGTTCGTCCACATCGGACGTCAGCTGGTCGGTGCGGTCCAGGATCCAGCGGTCCGCGTCGGTCAGCTCCGCGCGGTCCGGCAGCTCGGACGGCACCCGCGCCCCGTTCATCAGCGCGAACTTGGTGGCGTTGAACAGCTTCGTGCAGAAGCTGCGCGACCCGGCGACCCACTCCTCGCTGATCGGCGCGTCCGCACCCGGGTTGGCGCCGCGCGCCAAGGTGAACCGGAGCGCGTCGGTGCCGTAGGTGTCCATCCACTCCAGCGGGTCGACCGTGTTGCCCGCGGACTTGGACATCTTCTTGCCGTGCGCGTCGCGGACCATGCCGTGCAGCGCGATCACGTCGAACGGCGGCACGCCGTCCATCGCGTACAGGCCGAACATCATCATCCGGGCGACCCAGAAGAAGAGGATGTCGTAGCCGGTGACCAGCACGCTGGTCGGGTAGAACTTCGCCAGGTCCGGCGTCTCGTCCGGCCAGCCCATCGTGGAGAACGGCCACAGGCCGGAGGAGAACCAGGTGTCGAGCACGTCCTCGTCCTGGTGCCAGCCCTCGCCGGACGGCGGCTCCTCGTCCGGGCCGACGCACACGACCTCGCCGTTCGGGCCGTACCAGATCGGGATCCGGTGGCCCCACCACAGCTGCCGCGAGATGGCCCAGTCGTGCAGGTTGTCGACCCAGTCGAAGTAGCGCTTCGCCATCTCCGGCGGGTGCACCGCGACCCGGCCGTCGCGCACCGCGTCCCCGGCGGCCTGCGCGAGCGGGCCGACCTTGACGAACCACTGCAGCGACAACCGCGGCTCGATCGGCTCCTTCGACCGGGAGCTGTGCCCGACGCTGTGCAGGTACGGGCGCTTCTCGGCGACGATGCGGCCCTCGGCGCGCAGCGCCTCGCGGACGGCGACGCGGGCCTCGAAGCGGTCCATGCCGTCGAACTCGGTGCCGGTGTGGGCGATGCGGCCCTGCTCGTCCATGATCGTGAGCATCGGCAGGTCGTGGCGCCGGCCGATCTCGAAGTCGTTCGGGTCGTGCGCGGGCGTCACCTTCACCGCGCCGGTGCCGAACTCGGGGTCGACGTGCTCGTCGGCGACGACCGGGATGCTGCGGCCGGTCAGCGGCAGCCCCACCTCGGTGCCCACGACATGCCGGTAGCGCTCGTCGTCCGGGTGCACCGCGATCGCGGTGTCGCCGAGCATCGTCTCCACCCGGGTGGTGGCGACCACGATCTCCGCGTCCCCGGAGCCGTAGCGCATCGAGACGAGCTCGCCCTCGACCTCGCGGTGTTCCACCTCGATGTCGGAGATCGCCGAGCGCATCGCGGGCGACCAGTTCACCAGGCGCTCCGCCCGGTAGATCAGGCCGTCGTCGAACAGCTTCTTGAAGATGGTCTGCACCGCGCGGGACAGCCCCGAGTCCATCGTGAAGCGCTCGCGGCTCCAGTCGACGCTGTCCCCGAGGCGGCGCATCTGGGACAGGATCGAGCCGCCGTGCTGCTCCTTCCACTCCCACACCCGCTCCAGGAACTTCTCCCGGCCGAGCTCGCGGTGGTCGACGCCCTCCTCGCGGAGCTGCCGCTCCACCAGGGCCTGGACGGCGATGCTGGCGTGGTCCATGCCGGGCAGCCACAACGCCTCGTAGCCCTGCATCCGGCGACGACGGGTGAGCACGTCCATCAGGGTGTGCTCGAAAGCGTGGCCGATGTGCAGGCTGCCGGTGACGTTCGGCGGCGGGATCACGATCGAGAACGGCGGCTTGTCGCTGTGCGCGTCGGCGGTGAAGTACTCGGCGGCTACCCAGCGCTGGTACAGCTCGGCCTCGACGTCGGCCGGGTTCCAGCTCGACGGAAGTTCACGGGGCTGTGCGGGTGCGCTGGTCTGTGTCACACGCCGATTCTACGAACCGCCCGCAGCGGCCTCACCGGGCCTCACCTCCCGCGTTGAGCCAGGCGTGTGAACCACATCACGCGGACTGTGCCGAGTCGACCTCGACGGGGGACCCTGGGAAGCATGTCGCGCAAAGCCCCCGAACAGGACATCGACGAGTCGGCGCTGTCCACGCACCACCCGAAGGACCACGCAGCAGGCGTGAAGGCGGTGATGGTGTCGTTGCGCCGCGGCTGGGAGCAGATGGGCGCCGGCCGCACCATGCTCACGTTGCCGCTGCTCAACCAGCGTTCCGGGTTCGACTGCCCGGGTTGCGCATGGCCCGACCCGCAGGAGGCGGACGGGGACAAGCGCAGCGTCGCCGAGTTCTGCGAGAACGGCGCCAAGGCCGTGGCCGAGGAGGCCACCACCCGGCGCGTCGACGCCGAGTTCTTCGCGAAGCACTCCGTCGCGGAGCTCGCGGACAAGAGCGACTACTGGCTGGGGCAGCAGGGGCGGCTCACCCAGCCGATGATCAAGCGCAGCGGTGACACGCACTACCGGCCGATCGACTGGGACGCCGCGCTCGACGTCGTCGCCGAGGGGCTGCGCGCGCTCGACTCGCCCGACGAGGCGGCGTTCTACACCTCGGGCCGCACCAGCAACGAGGCCGCGTTCCTGTACCAGCTGCTGGTGCGCAGCTTCGGCACCAACAACCTGCCGGACTGCTCGAACATGTGCCACGAGTCCTCCGGCTCGGCGCTCACCGAGACGATCGGCATCGGCAAGGGCTCGGTGTCGCTGGCCGACGTCGAGCACGCCGACCTGGTCATGGTGGTGGGGCAGAACCCGGGCACCAACCACCCGCGGATGCTCTCCACCCTGGAGAAGGTCAAGGGCCACGGCGGCAAGATCATCGCGGTGAACCCGCTGCCCGAGGCCGGGCTGATGCGGTTCAAGAACCCGCAGAACGTGCGCGGCGTCGTCGGCAAGGGCACCGCGCTGTGCGACGAGTTCGCGCAGATCCGCATCGGCGGCGACCTCGCGCTGTTCAAGGCGCTCACCGCGCTGCTGGCGAAGGCCGAGCTGGCCGCGCCCGGCACCGTGCTGGACCGCGAGTTCATCGAGCAGCACACCCACGGCTTCGACGAGTTCTACGCGCAGGCCACCGACATCGACTGGGACGCGACGCTCAAGGCGACCGCGCTGTCCCGCGAGCAGATCGAGAAGATCGCGCGGATGCTCATCGAGTCCGAGCGGACCGTGATCTGCTGGGCGATGGGCCTGACCCAGCAGAAGAAGGCCGTGCCGACGATCCGCGAAGCGGTCAACCTGCTGCTGATGCGCGGCATGATCGGCAAGCCGGGCGCGGGCGTCTGCCCGGTCCGCGGCCACTCCAACGTGCAAGGCGACCGGACGATGGGCATCTGGGAGAAGATGCCCGAGAAGTTCATGGACGCCATGGAGGCCGAGTTCGGCATCCCCATGCCCCGCAAGCACGGCTACGACACCGTCGACGCGCTGCACGCGATGCAGGCGGGCGAGGTGAAGGCGTTCTTCGCCGTCGGCGGCAACTTCGTGTCCGCCACGCCCGACACCGCGGGCACCGAGCGGGCGCTGCGCGGCTGCGACCTGACCGTGCAGGTGTCGACGAAGCTGAACCGCTCGCACGCGGTCGCCGGGGACACCGCGCTGATCCTGCCGACGCTGGGCCGCACCGAGAAGGACGTGCAGGAGTCCGGGCCGCAGTTCGTCACCGTCGAGGACTCGATGTCGGTGGTGCACGCCTCGCGCGGCAGGCTCTCCCCCGCCTCCGACACCCTGCTGTCCGAGGTGGCGATCGTGTCCCGGCTGGGCCGCAAGCTGCTCGGCGACGGGCACCCGGTGCAGTGGGAGGAGTTCGAGAAGGACTACGACGCGGTGCGCAGGCACATCGCCGCCGTCGTGCCCGGCTGCGCCGACTACAACGAGAAGGTGCGCCGCCCGGACGGCTTCGTGCTGCCGCACCCGCCGCGGGACAGCCGCACCTTCACCACCACCACCGGCAAGGCCAACTTCACGGTGAACGAGGCGGAGCCGCTGGAGGTGCCGGAGGGCCGGCTGCTGCTGCAGACGCTGCGCAGCCACGACCAGTACAACACCACCATCTACGGGCTCTCGGACCGCTACCGCGGCATCGAGGACGCGCGCCGGGTGGTCATGGTCAACGAGAAGGACATCGCCGCGCTCGGCTTCGCCGAAGGCGACCTGGTGGACATGGTCTCCGAATGGCCGGGCAAGCCCGGGCCCGACGGCGAGTCCACTGTGGAGGAACGGCGGGCGGAGGCGTTCCGCATCGTCGCCTACCCGACCGCGCGGGACTGCGCCGCCGCCTACTACCCGGAGGCGAACCCGCTGGTGCCGCTCGGCGCGGTGGCGGAGAAGTCGAACACGCCGGTCTCGAAGGCCGTGCTGATCCGCCTGGAGCGCTCCGCGGGCTGATCCCCCGCACCCGAGGACCGGGCCGCCCCGCACCGCGCGGGCGGCCCGGTTCCGCGTTCACGGCCCGCCCGCGGCCGCGCGTCGGGGCGGGGCCGGCCCGTCAGGCGGCGAGGCGTTCCGGCAGTCCCCTGGCCAGCTTGTCCGCCACGACGCGCGGACCGAAGCGCTCCACCACCGCGCGGCGGCACGGGCACCGCTCGACCTCGGCCGCGGACGCGCAGCAGAACACGCCCAGCACGCGAACCGCGAACGCCACCTCCGCCGGATCACCGACCCGCCGGGACACGGCGACCGCCACCGCCGCCGCGACCCGCCGCACCGCGTCGTCCCGCTCCGCGCCGCCGAGCACCAGGTCGTGCAGCCGCGCCGCCGAGAGCCGGTCGGCCCGCTCGACCCGGGCGGCGACGTCGGCGAGCACGCGACAGGCGCGGTTCGCGCGCTGCGCCAGGAACTCCTCCCACGTCGCACCGTCCACGACCGCCAGGCAGCGCTGCTGGACGGTCCGCGGCCACGGGTCGGCGACGAGCACGGCGACCGCCTCGCGCTCCCGGCGCCGCCGGTCCCGGACGTCGTCCGCGTGCACCCGGAACGCCCCCCGGCGTCCGCAGAACCGGTGCTCCTTGCAGTACCGCGACGGGTAGCTCGACCTCACCTTGTTCCGGCAGGGCCGCCCGGACAGCGTCCGCGCGCTGCCGCACAGGTGGGAGCGCCCTCGTTTGATCCCCATCCCCCCGGGATCGGCAGGCCCCGCGAGCCCGCGTACCGCCCATCCAGCGGTCCCGCTCGGCCGAACGTGGGCATCGCGCGGGCGGGACCGGCCCGGGCGGGGCGCGCGTCGGAGGTCACCGCCCGTGCCGGTCGGGCCCGGCCTGCGTGCCGCGCGGGGACACCGGGCCGCAGCACCCCCACCGGGCCGGGGGCCGGGGGGGGGGCGGGGGGGCGGGGGGGGCGGGGGGGGGGGGGGGGGGGGGGGCGGGGGGGGGCCCCCCCCCCCCCCCCCGCGGCGCCCCGGCGCCCGGCCTGGGTGCCGCGGGGGCACACCGGGCCGCACCACCCCCCCGGGGCCGGTAACGGGCGTGCGCCCGGTGGGCCGGGAGCGACGGGATCGCGGCGGCCGGGGCGCCGGTCGGCTTCCCGGCACCACGGGCACGGGAGCGCCGGCGGCCGGGACAGCTCCGCCGCCAGCACCAGGAGGCCGCAGCGCGCGGTACCGCCCCTGCCGACCGGCGAGCCCCTCGGCCATCTCCGCTTCGCCCACGAGGTGGTCGCGACCGTCGTGCGCGCTGGTCATGCGGATCAGCCGATCCCCTCGTCGCCCCATGCAGCCAGCATCGGCGCCCGCACCGCGGCGCACCAGGGAACGCGCCGGGGCAACTCGGGGAACGTCGGCGAATGCGCGGCCACCTCGGCTTTCGGCGCAGCGGTACCGACCGATCGGGGCAACTCGGGGCAAGATCGGCGACGCTGCGAAGCAAGGTGTATACACTCCGTACTCGTTGGGAGGCTGATCATCATGACCGGCGATTCCTCCGCCCGGCCCCGACCGGAGCGCAACGAGCGGCTGCGCCGCACCCGGGAGGCCCTGCCCTCGCGGCTGGCGCCCGGCGAACCGCTGTCCCGCGCCGAACTCGCCGAGGCGGTCAACGACTACCTGCTGGAGACCACCGGCAAGCGCTGGGCGCTCGACGCGCACCACATCGCCAAGTGGGAGCGCGGCGCGGTCCGCTGGCCCACCGCCGCCTACCGGGCCGCGCTGCGCGCCGTGCTGGGCGCCGTCGACGACGCGGCGCTCGGCTTCCGGCCCCGCGGCTCGACCGGGGCGGCGCGGAGCAGAGTGCCAGCGTCCACAGTGGACTCGATCCGGGTGGTGTCCGCGTCCTTCCAGTCCGCCGACCGCAGGGTGGGCGGCGGCACGCTCTACGAGACGGTCCGGCACTACTTCACCACCGCGGTGCTGCCCCTGGTCCGGGAGGAACCGCGGCAGGCGGAGGTGCTGTCCGCGGCGGCCTCCGTCGTCGAGCTCGCCGGGTGGATGGCGCACGACAGCGGCGGCGACGTTCCCGCGCGCGAGCACTTCCACACCGCCTACCGGCTCGCGGCGGCCGCCGAGGACCACGCGCTGCAAGCCGAGGTGTGCGCCTCGCTGTCCCACCTGTCCACCGAGCTCGGCCAGCCGCGGTCCGCAGCGGACTACGCGCTGAACGGGCTCACCCACACCATCGGCACCGGAGGCACGGCCCGCCTCGTCGCCCGGCTGCACGCGCTGCACGCACGGGCGCTCGCCGCGCAGGGCGACCGGTACGGCACCGAACGGCACCTGGCGCTGGCCGGGGAAGAACTCACCGTCCGCGACGAGGCCTGCGGCTGGATCGCCCCGTTCGACCGGGCCTCGCTGGCCAGCGAGACCACCGAGTGCTGGCGCAGCCTCGGCGACCTGCGCCGCGGCGAACGGCACGCCCGCGAAGCGGTCGGGTTGCGCCCCCCGGAGCGCGTGCGCAGCAAGGCGTTGAGCCTGACGTCCCTCGCGCAGGTGCTCTTCGACGCCGGGCGCTACGACGAGGCGGCCGCGGCGGGCAGCACCGTGCTCGCCGAAGCCCCCGCCCTGTCCTCGGCCCGCGTGCACGAGCGGCTCACCGGCCTGGCGAACGCGCTGCTGCCGCACCACCGCGACCCGGCCGTGGCCGACTTCCTCGCCGCCCGCGCCACCCACCCACTGCGCGACTCCGCTTGAACGGGACCCGGACCGCGCGGCCGGAGGGGACGCACGCGCACCTCGCCGAGGGCAACGCGCGGCAACCCCGCAAGCGGGTCACCACCGACGTGCTGCTGCGCGACCGGCAGGACCGGGTGCTGCTGGTCGACCCCAGCTACAAGGAGCACTGGGACCTGCCCGGCGGGATGGCCGAGGCCAACGAACCACCCCGGCTCGCCGCTGCCCGCGAAGTCCGCGAAGAGCTCGGCATCCGCGCGCCCGTCGGGCGGCCGCTGCTGGTCGACTGGGTGCGCCCGCGCGGACCGTGGGACGACCACCTGCTGTTCGTCTTCGACGGCGGCAGGCTGCCCTGCGAGCACATCGCCGCGCTGCGGATCACCGACCCGGAGATCACCCGCTTCCGGTTCGCCACGACCGCCCAGGCCCGCGCGCTGCTGCGCCCCGACATGTACTGCAGGCTCCGCCGCGCCCAGCACGCGCTGCGCACGGGCACCACCTCCTACGCGGAATGACGCTCAGGAGCGCGGGAAGTCGGCGGCGGTGTCCGGGAGGTCGGTCCACGGGTCGGCCTTGCGGGCCAGGCGGCGCGGCAGGTTCCGGAGTCCGTAGGACCGCGGGGTCGCCTTCGACAGCTCGGCGAAGTCCAGCGGCGTCGCCGCCGGGGCGCCGTCGCGGGCTCGCAGCGAGCAGGGCGCGATCATCGTCTGCCCGTAGGCGTTGCGCCCCACGTCCAAGAAGATCCGGTCGCCGCGCTCGTCCTTGCGCTGCTCGGTGGTGAGCCGGTCCGGGGCGGCGCGCACCGCGTCCTGCGCCATGTCCCGCACCGCCGCGCGCACCTCGTCGAAGCCGCGGCGGCCCGCCAGCGGGGCCACCACGTGGAAGCCCTTGCCGCCGGTGGTCTGCAGGTGCGGGGCGAGGCCCGCATCGGCGAACCGGTCCCGGAACTCGCGCACCACCGCCCGCAGCTCCGCGATCCCGGTCCCCGGCGGCGGGTCGAGGTCCACCACCGCCAGCACCGGCCGGTCCGGCTCCGCCGCCGCGGCCAGGCCCACGTGGAACTCCAGGCACGCCTGGGTCGCCAGGTAGACCAGCGTCGCCACGTCGTCGCACACCACGTGGTGGACCGGCCCGCCCGCGCCGCGCTGCGGCACCGGCACCACCCGCACCCAGTCCGGGAAGTGGCCGGACGCCTCCTTCTGGAAGAAGCCCGCCGCACCCACCCCGTCCGGGAAGCGGCGCATCGTCAGCGGTTTCCCGCGCAGGTGCGGCACCATCCGGTCGCCGACCGCGCGGAAGTACTCGGCGACGTCCCGCTTCCGGTAGCCGTCCGCCGGGTACAGCACCTTGTCCGGGTGGGTCAGCTCGACGCGTTCGGCACCTGCGGACAGCACCTCCGCCCCGCTCATCGGCCGTTCTCCCGCTCGGCGGCGAGGTCGGCGTTGGTGCGGCCGGAGAGCACCGACTCGGGCTGGGTGCGCGCCGGGTTGCGGCGCCGGTCGGCGCCCTCGTCGTCGACCTTCACCAGCAGCCACTCCTCCCGGCCGCGCATCGGGGTGCGGGTGAGGGCGAACGCGCCGGTCAGCTTGCTGCCCTCCAGCAGCACCTTCACGTGGCCGCGTTCGAGCGCGTCGGCCATCTCCACCGGTTTCCCGCGGTGCTCGGTGAGGTTCCGGTACGACCCGGTGTCCCACACGACGACGGTGCCCGCCCCGTAGCCCTCCGGGATGGTGCCCTCGAAGGACGCGTAGTCAAGCGGGTGGTCCTCGGTGGGCGTGGCCAGCCGCTTCTGCCGCGGGTCGGTGGACGGCCCCTTCGGCACCGCCCACGACTTGAGCACGTCCCCGACCTCCAGCCGGAAGTCGAAGTGCACCGTGGAGGCGTCGTGGCGCTGCACCACGAACCGCGGCAGCTCCCCCGGCGCGCCACCGCCCGGTTCGCCGGACCGCGCCAGGTCCCGCTTGCTCCGGTATTCGCCGAGCCCGTCCCGTGCCATGCCGCAGCCCTACCCGGCGCGGGCGCGCGGCACACCCGCGTCAGCCGCCGCTGCTCAGCTGCACTGCCAGAGGAAGCGCCCCTGCCCGCTGGCCTCGTCGAGGAACGCGTACCCGACCCCCGCGTCGCCGAAGTCCACCTCGAACGGGAAATCGACCGAGCTGTCGAACTGCCCCACGAACCGGAACGGCTCCCCTGGCGACTCGTCGCCCTGCAACCACTGCGGCGCCCCGCCGAGCCTCGTCGCGAAGTCGTCCACGTCCACCTCGCCGTCGAACGGCGCCAGCTCCACCCGGTGGTCCGGCCCGAACGTCGGCCCCTTGGCGATCGTCGCCACCTGGTAGAAGTCGGCCGGCTCCCCGGGCTGGGCGAAGAACGCGTTCTCCCCCGAGTCGGGCGCGAACGTGTCCACCACCTCGTCGGCCTCCTCCGGGTAGTCCTCGGTGAGGAACAGGTAGGCGAGCCGCACCTGCTCCCCGGGCAGCCGGATCTGCCCGAGGAACCGCATCGGCCTGCCCAGCGCCTCCGACATCGGCCACGCCGGCGTCGACAGCCACACCGGCTGGCCACCGAACTTCGTGACCGGTTCGGTGATGGGCTCCTCCGATTCGACGAAGCGGAGGCTCTGGCGGGGCTGGGCGGCGAGGTCGGGCATCGGAATCCTTGCTGTAGCGGGGTTCCCCGGGGCGTGTCGGGCGTCCGGCGAGACCCTAGCGATCTCACCCGGCGGAACCATCCTCCTCCGGGTGGGCGGTGCCGATGTCACACCCGAACGGAGCAGCCCACGACGGCCCCACCGGCGGGCCGAGCACGCGGCGCATACTGGTCCCGGCATCCGAGCAGAGCCGACCCAGGAGGCTGACGATGGGACGAGTCACCGTGCGGCGCCCCGTGCTGCGAGTGACCGAGAGCGGTTCCCGAACCCGGCCGGACACCCTCGCCGCCGAAGAACCGCTGGAGATCCGGGTCAACGGCCGCGCCCTGTCGGTGACCATGCGGACCCCCGGCCACGACGTGGAGCTCGCCCACGGCTTCCTGCTCACCGAACGCGTCATCGCGGACAAGGACGACCTGCACAGCGCCCGCTACTGCGACAGCCCCGGGCCGGACGGGCGCAACACCTACAACGTGCTGGACATCCTGCTCGCGCCGGGCGTCACGCCGCCCGACACGTCCGTGGAGCGCAACTTCTACACCACCTCCTCCTGCGGGGTGTGCGGGAAGGCCGCGCTCGACTCGGTGCGGCTGAGCACCCGGCACTCGCCCGAGCACGACCCGCTGGAGATCACCCCGGAGACGCTCGCCGCGCTGCCCGACCGGCTGCGGGCCGCGCAGAAGGTCTTCGACTCGACCGGCGGACTGCACGGGGCCGCGCTGTTCGACGGCGACGGGAACCTGCTGGTGTGCCGGGAGGACGTGGGGCGGCACAACGCGGTCGACAAGGTGCTCGGCTGGGCGGTGCTGGAACGCCGGGTGCCGCTGCGCGGGTGCGTGCTCATGGTGTCCGGCCGGGCCTCGTTCGAACTGGTGCAGAAGGCGGCGATGGCCGGGGTGCCGCTGCTGTCCGCGGTGTCGGCGCCGTCCTCG
This sequence comes from Saccharopolyspora sp. 6M, assembly GCF_020176775.1. Lineage (NCBI taxonomy): Bacteria > Bacillati > Actinomycetota > Actinomycetes > Pseudonocardiales > Pseudonocardiaceae > Saccharopolyspora > Saccharopolyspora sp. 6M. The sequence continues at coordinate 8,071 of NZ_JAIUJZ010000132.1, read as the reverse complement.
CTGGCGGTGGAGCTGGCCGCCGAGCAGGGCATGACGCTGGTCGGCTTCCTCCGGGGCAGCTCGATGAACGTCTACACCGGCACGCACCGCATCCTCGAACCCGACGCCGCCCCGGTGCCCTGACCGGTGCCGGGCCGCCGGTCTCAGCCGTGGTCGGACTTGTCCGGGGCGTAGCCCCCCACGAAATCGACGACCTCCGGCAGCGCGAGCCGGTAGTACCGGCTGTTGTGACCGCCCGGGGTGGACACCGAGGCCACCTCCGGGCGAGCTTTGCGGACGAACTTGCGGGTGCCGGTGATGAACCGGTCCCGGGTGCCGCACCACACGCCCAGCGGCACGTCGCCGAGCTCGGGGATGTGCCGCATCGGGTCGATGGCCCGCCAGTCGGCCTCGTCGGCGAACGCGCGGCGCCGCGCCATCTCCGGCCAGTTCGTGATCAGCGCCGGGGAGACGACGGCGGTGGCCTCCACCGGGATCTCCAGCTCGTTGCGGCGCCGCGTGTAGAGCAGCGCGCCGAACCCGCCCATCGAGATCCCGGAGACCGCGAACGGCTGGCCGTCGTCACCACCGATGCCGCGCTCCGCTAGCCAGCGCGGCACCTCGTCCAGCAACATCCACATCGGGTCGTCGCCGAACCGCTGGTGCCAGTAGCTGTTGCCGCCGCCGTCGACGGCGAGGAACGCGAACGGCGGCACCTTGCCGGTGGCGACCGCGGTGGTCAACCAGCTCGGCAGGCCCCCCGCGGACTTGCGGGCGTCGCCGAACCGGCCGTGCAGCATCAGGCACACCGGGATCCGATCGCGGGACACCCCGCTCGGGTACATGGTGACGATCTCGACCTCGCGGTTGCGGGCCTGCGAGTGCACCCGTTCCACCGAGACGTTGCTCTGCTTGGCCAGTGGTAGCGGTTCGGCGGGGACCAGCGCGCCACCGGAATCGCTGCTCAGCCCCAGGCCGAGCGCGCCCGCTCCGACCAGGCCGGAAGTGAGCAGGGTGCGCCGGTTCGGCATCGGGACGTTCCGCGGCTTCCCGCGCTGCATGGCACCTCCGGGCCTCGTTCCCTCCGAGCCGTCCATCGTGCCAACGACCGTCTGCGCTACCGGACGGGCCCCGCCACCACCGAGAGCTCACCCACGTCGCACCGGTCGTGACCTCCGGTCAGCGGACCGCTTCCGGCACCGCGGGCCAGCCGGCGACGTGCGGCGCGGTGTCGAAGCGGTCGGCCACCGGCACCGAGCCGTACAACGCCCAGCGCAGCAGCGCGGGCCACGGGCCGTAGCCCGCGGCCAGGTCCAGCGCGCGGCCGTCGGCGAGCACGTCCAGCTCCACCCGCAGCCGGTGCGCGAGCGCGTGCACCGCGCACACCGACAGCTCCGGGTCGTCGGTGCCCACCACCATCCGCGTCGGGCCGCCCGCCGCGCGCAGCGCAGGCGCATCGGGTTCTGCCGCGCGCAGCGCCGGCGCGTCGGGTTCTGCCGCGCGCAGCGCAGGCGCATCAGGCTCCGCCGCGCGTGCTCCCGGCCTGTCGGCTTCCGCCGCCCGCAGAGCCCGTTCAACCGCGCGCGGACCCGGTCGGCCCGGGGACACGTCCGGCTCGGCCGGGGCGACCAGCAGCACCCGGTCCGCCCGGCGCGTCTCCGGTCCGCCCGGCGCGGCCGCGTGCCGCAACCAGGTGCGGGCCCCGCCGCGGTGCGCCACCACGGCCAGCTCCGCCTCCGGCAGTACGCGCGCCAGCTCGGCCCGCAGCGCCGCCGTCGACTCCACCGGGCCCGGGCACCGGGTGACGACGGCGCCCGCTTCCCGCAAGCGTGCCGCCAGCCACTGCTGCCAGTGCCAGGGCCCGGAGCCGGACCCGTCCGGCACCAGCAGCACGTGCAGCTCGCTCATCGGGCCCTCCCCAGCCGGACGATGCAACCTCCGCTCCGCATGATCATGCATCGCGCGGGACGCCGCTGGGCGATCCGGGGAACAGGAGCGGGAAACCACCCGCGCGGGCGCACGACGCACACCGCCGCCACCCCGGAACGGGACGGCGGCGGTGGGTGGTGCTGCGTGCGGTGCTCGGGTCTCAGGCGGACTTCTCGCGGCGCTCCCGCCGCGTCGCCTGCCTGGCCACGATCGTGGGGTTGACGTTCTCCCGGACGGTCTGCTCGGTGATGACGACCTTCGCCACGTCGGTGCGGCTCGGGATGTCGTACATCACCGGCAGCAGCACCTCTTCCAAGATGGCGCGCAGGCCACGAGCCCCCGTGCCGCGCAGGATCGCCTGGTCGGCGACCGCCTCCAGCGCGGTGCGGGTGAACTCCAGCTCCACGTTGTCCATCTCGAACAACCGCTTGTACTGCTTGATCAGGGCGTTGCGCGGCTCGGTGAGGATCTGCACCAGCGAGGGCTTGTCCAGGTTCGTCACGCTGGCCACCGTGGGCAGCCGGCCGATGAACTCGGGGATCAACCCGAACTTGATCAGGTCCTCGGGGAGCACCTCGGCGAACCGGTCCGCGGAGTTCGCCTCCTCCTTCGACCGCAGCTGGGCGCCGAAACCGACGCTGGCCTTGCCCACCCGGTCCTCGACGATCTTCTCCAGCCCGGCGAAGGCACCGGCCACGATGAACAGCACGTTCGTCGTGTCGATCTGGATGAACTCCTGGTGCGGGTGCTTGCGGCCGCCCTGCGGGGGCACGCTCGCCGTGGTTCCCTCCAGGATCTTCAGCAGCGCCTGCTGCACTCCCTCGCCCGAGACGTCCCTGGTGATCGACGGGTTCTCGCTCTTGCGGGCGATCTTGTCGACCTCGTCGATGTAGATGATGCCCGTCTCGGCCCGCTTCACGTCGTAGTCGGCGGCCTGGATGAGCTTGAGCAGGATGTTCTCGACGTCCTCGCCGACGTAGCCCGCCTCGGTGAGCGCGGTGGCGTCGGCGATCGCGAACGGCACGTTGAGCATCTTCGCCAACGTCTGCGCCAGGTAGGTCTTCCCGCAGCCCGTGGGACCGAGCATCAGGATGTTCGACTTCGCGAGCTCGACGTTCTCCTCGCGGCTGTCCCGGGCGCGCTCACCCATCTGGATGCGCTTGTAGTGGTTGTAGACCGCGACCGACAGGTTGCGCTTCGCCGGGTCCTGTCCGATGACGTACTGGTCGAGGAACTCGTGGATCTCGGTCGGCTTGGGCAGCTCGTCGAGCTTGACCTCACCGGCCTCCGCCAGTTCCTCCTCGATGATCTCGTTGCAGAGATCGATGCACTCATCGCAGATGTACACGCCGGGGCCGGCGATGAGTTTTTTCACCTGCTTCTGGCTCTTCCCGCAGAAGGAGCACTTCAGCAGGTCGCCGCCGTCACCGATACGTGCCATGACCGCTGACCCCGTCCCCTCCGGCACGCCGTCCGGTGACGTGCCTGACCGTATGTGCTCGTTCCGACGGTACCTGCCGCTCCCCCGGTTCGGGGAGACTCGCAGACTCCGCTGCTCGCCAGTCTCCGGCATGCACCGGGTGCGACGGCCGGTGGCCGCGCTCCCGGCGTGTCGCGGACGCCGGTGCGCCGAGCGCACCACAGCATCCCACTTCCCGGAACGCTCCCGCGACCGGCTTTCCGCACCGCACCGCGCTGATCAGCGGAGCGGCCCCGCCGGAGATCAACATCTTCTCAGCGGCGGCACTCCGTGCCGCGACCGCCCCGGGTGCGCGGCGACCCCCTCACCTCGGACCGGCCGGCCGAACCGCCGGGCCGGGCGCGAGGAGGCCGCCGGAGCACCACCTCCGGTCGCCACGCGGGCCGACCGGATCAGGACTGCGCGGACAGCTTGCGGTAGGGCAGGACCTCGTCGACGATCCCGTACTCCCGCGCCTGCTCCGCCGTCAGGATCTTGTCCCGCTCCACGTCCCGGCGGACCTGGTCCTTGTCGTTGCCGGTGTGCGTGGCCAGCGTCGTCTCCATCAGGTCGCGCATCCGCTGCACCTCGTTGGCCTGGATCTCCAAGTCGGAGACCTGGCCGTAGATGCCCTCGGTGGACGGCTGGTGGATCAGGATCCGGGAGTTCGGCAGCGCGAGCCGCTTGCCCTTCGTGCCCGCGGCCAGGATGACCGCCGCCGCCGACGCCGCCTGGCCCAGGCAGATCGTGCGCACGTCCGGGCGGACGTACTGGATGGTGTCGTAGATGGCCATCAGGGCCGTGAACGAACCACCCGGCGAGTTGATGTAGATCTGGATCTCGCGGTCCGGGTCGTCGGACTCCAGGAACAGCAGCTGCGCCATCACGTCGTTCGCCGAGGCGTCGTCCACCTGGACGCCGAGGAAGACGATGCGCTCCTCGAACAGCTTGTTGTACGGGTTGGACTCCTTCACCCCGTACGCGGTGCGCTCGACGAAGGAGGGCAGCACGTACCGGGACTGCGGAAGCTGGAATGAGCTCACGACAGGTGACTCCTCGTTAGTGGTTCCGGGCGCGCGGTCAGCTGGGCAGGTTCGCCGCGGAGGCGATGTGGTCCACGAAGCCGTAGTCGCGGGCCTCCTCCGCCGTGAACCAGCGGTCGCGGTCGGAATCGGCCGTGATCTTCTCCACCGTCTGCCCGGTCTGAGCGGCGATCAGCTCCGCCATCTCCCGCTTGTGCTTGGTGAACACCTCGGCCTGGATCGCGATGTCCGAGGCCGTGCCGCCGAGACCCGCCGACGGCTGGTGCATCATGATCCGCGCGTGCGGCAGCGTGAACCGCTTGCCGCGAGCACCGGCGGACAGCAGGAACTGGCCCATCGACGCCGCGAAGCCCATCGCGACGGTCGCCACGTCCGGCTTGATCAGCTGCATCGTGTCGTAGATCGCCATGCCCGCGGTCACCGAACCGCCCGGCGAGTTGATGTAGAGCGAGATGTCCCGCTCCGGGTCCTCGGCCGCGAGCAGGAGCAGCTGCGAGCAGATCTGGTTGGCCATGGTGTCCTCGACCTGGGAGCCCAGGACGATGATCCGCTCCCGCAGCAAGCGCTCGTAAACCGAGTCGTTGAGCGAGAGCCCGTTCGTCGACCGCATGTGCGGCGTCGAGTCCGACGCCGGAACAGTCAGGTGCTGCGTCACGTCTCCCCTGCCTTCTTCCACGATGAGGGCTTCCACAATGGACCGGTCACACCGGCCGTCGGCCGCCGACCCGCTGGGAACGCCTTGCTTTTCCGTATCCGGTGATCCGCTTGCAACCGACCCTAACGAACGTGGGCGGCACCAGCTTCCCGGTACCGCCCACGTTCGCTCAGAGCTTGTGCATTGCTCCCGCCGTTCGCGGAATCCTTCCGCTCACGGCGAAATCACCGCGAAAGAACCGTCACTCGGACTTCGTCGCGGCGGACTCGTCCTTCGCATCGGACTTCGCGTCCTCGGCCTGCTCGACCTCGCCCTGCACGACCTCCGGCTGCTCGCCGGCGTCATCCTGCGAACCGAACAGCTCGTCCAGGTCCAGCTCCGCGCCGGACGCGTCCACCACGGTGGCCTGGCGCACGACGGAGAACAGCGCCTTGCTGCGCCGCACGTCCGCGTAGATCGCCCCGAGCTGGCCGGACTGCTGCGCCTGCTGGACGTACTGGTCCGGGCTCACGCCGAAGCGCTGCGCCTGGTAGATGATCCGCTCGGTCAGCTCGTTGTCCGAGACGGAGACGTTCTCGGCGTCGGCGATCGTGTCCAGCACCAGCTGGGTGCGGACCGCCTTCTCCGCCTCCTCGCGGGTCTCCGCGTCGAACTGCTCGCGGGTCTGGTCCTGCTGCTCCAGCCACTCCGCGAACTTCGCCTCGTCGTGGTCGAACGGGTGGATCGCGTCGTGCTCGCGAACCTCCACCTCGGACTTCACCACGTTCTCCGGCAGCGGGACCTCGACGGTCTCCAGCAGCGCCTCCAGGACCTTGTCCCGGGCCTGCATGCCCTGCTGCATCCGCTTGACGCGGCCCAGCCGCTCCCGCAGGTCGGCGAGCAGCTCCTCGGCCGTGTCGAACTCGCTGGCCATCTGGGCGAACTCGTCGTCCGCCTCCGGCAGGTGCCGCTCCTTCACCGACGCCAAGGTCACCGTGACCTCGGCCTCGCGGCCCGCGTACTCGCCGGCCACCAGATCGGTGTTGAAGGTGTTCGTGTCACCCGCCGACGCGCCGATCAGCGCGTCGTCGATGCCCTCGATGAGCTGGCCGGAGCCGATCTCGTACGACAGGCCGCTGGTGCGCGCCTCCTCGACGTCCTCGCCGTCGACCGTGGCCGACAGGTCGATGCTGACGAAGTCGCCCTGCTGCGCCGGACGGTCCACGCCGGTCAACGTCCCGAAGCGGGCGCGCAGCTCGTCCAGCTGCTCCTGCACCTCGTCCTCGGTCGTCTCGACGTCGTCCACCGACACCGACAGCTCGCCGAACGCCGGAACGGTGATCTCCGGACGCACATCGACCTCGGCGGTGAACTCGATCTGGTCCCCGTCCTCGATCTTGGTGACCTCGATCTCCGGACGCCCGAGGGTGCGCACCTCGGTGCCGTTGATGGCCTCCATGTACTTGGCCGGAACCGCCTCGTTGACGACCTCGTCGAGCACAGGACCCCGGCCGATGCGGCTCTCCAGCACCCGGGCGGGAACCTTGCCCGGCCGGAAGCCCGGGATGCGGACCTGGTTGGCCAGTGCCTTGTACGCGCGGTCGAAGTTCGGCTTGAGCTCGTCGAACGGCACCTCGACGTTGATCCGTACGCGCGTCGGGCTCAGGTGCTCGACGGTGCTCTTCACGTGGTCTCCTAGTGCGAACGTGCTTCGGACCCCGGCGGTGCCGGCGGGAGCGCCACCCCACGTCGGGGGCGCTCCGGCGACGCCGGGCTGACCTCCGAGTCTATTGCCCAGGCGAGACCGGAGCCCCCGGGGGTTGCCTCAGGGCGCCACCCGCTACCCACCGGCCGCGAGCGCGCGGGCCCGCGCGAACCGGGCCCCGCGGCCGATTCCACGCCAGGAGCGCGAATTCCCGCCGCGGCGCGCCGGGCGAGCCGTCACCTCGGCGCCGAGAACACCGCGTCACCGGCCACCTCACCGGCACCGCCCACCGAACCCAGCGGCGTCGGGATCACCGCCGTCCCGATCCCCACCGTCGGCGGCGCGACGTGCCCGCCGGGAACGTCCACGAACAACGACACCCCGACCAGCAGCAGCACCGCGAGCGCCAGCAGCACCCCCACCACCAAGGCGGGGAGCCGGACCCGGCGCGCGGCCCTCGACACAGCAACGTGAACGTGCACGACCGCGAAATCGGGCGGCGGCTGCTCACCGTTACCGGAAGTCGAACGAATCACCCGGGAAGATCACGTTCCGTGAGACCACCCGGACGTGAAGAAGGAGGCGCGGCCGCACGACCACGCCTCCCGGAGGACCGTCGGGGTGGCGGGATTTGAACCCACGACCCCTCGCACCCAAAGCGAGTGCGCTACCAAACTGCGCCACACCCCGTCCTACCTGCACCGCACCCCCACTGCCCGGGTGCGTTGCGGAGAGCCTATCGCGACGCGTTAAGCTGGGGCACGCAAGGTCGGGAAGACCTCGGCGGAACACCGCCGGGACACGTCGACCGAGCACGCGGGCGTAGCTCAATGGTAGAGCCCCAGTCTTCCAAACTGGCTACGCGGGTTCGATTCCCGTCGCCCGCTCCAGGTCGTGGGAGAGGTGTGCCGAGATCTTTGATCTTGGCCCCTCTCCCTTTCGCATTTCCGTCCGGGGGCCGAGCCCCCGTAGGCCCCCACGGTGCGGTGGGCACCTGTGGACGGCGCGGCGGGTCTCGCACTGAGACGGGCTGAGGGGACGGCGGGAAACTCCGCGAGGGTCCGGACCCCGGCCCCTCCCCTCTCGCATCTCCGCACGAGGGCCGAGCCCCCGTAGGCCCCCACGGTGCGGTGGGCACCTGTGGACGGCGCGGCGGGTCTCGCACTGAGACGGGCTGAGGGGACGGCGGGAAACTCCGCGAGGGTCCGGACCCCGGCCCCTCCCCTCTCGCATCTCCGCACGAGGGCCGAGCCCCCGTAGGCCCCCACGGTGCGGTGGGCACCTGTGGACGGCGCGGCGGGTCTCGCACTGAGACGGGCTGA
>NZ_JAIUJZ010000131.1:0-34696 GCF_020176775.1 Saccharopolyspora sp. 6M | reverse complement strand
CCCCCGCCCCGCGCGGTGCCCGAGGAACCGACGGTCCGGGTCGCGGCCCCTCCCGGGCCGCCGTCCCGCCGGAAGTGGTGGTGGCCCGCGATCGCGGCCGCCGCGGTGGTCGTCGTCGGTCTCGTCGCCGTCCTCGCCGTCGCCACCCGATCCACCGCTCCCGGCGGACCGCTGCCGCTGTACCAGGGCGACGCCGTCGCCGAGTCCTTCGCCGGGTACCTCGGGTCCGACAGCAACTGGAGCGGCACCGCCATCCCGCCGGAGGGTGCCTCTCACCCCGGCGAGATCGCGGCCACCCCCGACGGGGACGGGATGCGGGTGGTGTGGAACGGGGATTCCACCGCGCAGGTCTACCTGCAGACCACGAACCCGGAGGGCTCGCTGGACCTGCGGCCCTACGTCGACGGCGGTGGCGCGCTGGTCTTCGAAGCGCGGCTCAACGCGGAACCGGGCGAGGGCGCCGCGGAGATCGCCGAGCACTGCCACTACCCGTGCGCCGGCGCGCTGCCCGCCGCGAAGCTGTTCGGGGAGCTGCCGGTGGGGCGGACGACGACGGTGAAGATCCCGCTGACCTGCTTCACCGCGGCGGGCCTGGATCCGGAGCGGGTGAACACGCCGTTCCTGGTCTCCGCGCAGCGGCGCCTGGACGTCACCTTCTCCGACGTGCGCCTGGAACCCGACACGGCGGAGGACCCGGACACCAGACCCTGCACGACCATCCGCTGACCCAGGTGAGTGGCCCACCGGCCGACCACGCCAGGCCGGCGGACCGCTCACCCCGGCAGAACCGGCAGATGAGTGGCCCGTTCGACCGACCACCCCGGGCGGGTGGGCCGCTCACCTCGACGGAACCGGGGATGGGCGGGTCGTTCGGCCGCCGTCCTCAGGCCGGTGAGGGTTCGGGTTCAGGAGGCGGCACGGAGGCCCGCGATGAGGACGTCGACGAGGCGGCGCGCGTCGTAGCGCGGGTCGTCTTCCGCGCCGATGCAGAGGTTCCCGACTCCGCGCATCAGCTCGATGGCCTCCAGGTCGGCGCGGATCTCCCCCGAGCGCGCGGCGGCGGCGAGCAGTTCCGCGCACACCGGCAGCAGCCGGTCCAGGAAGTAGGCGTGCAGCGCCTCGAACCCGTCCTCGTCGGAGCGCAGCACCTTCGCCAGCCCGTGCTTGGTGACCAGGAAGTCGACGAACAGGTTGATCCACCGCCGCAGCGCGGCGTACGGGGTCGCGCAGCTCTCCAGCAGCACCGGTCCGGCTTCGGCGCAGGCTTCGATCTGGTGCCGGTAGACGGCGATGATGAGGTCGGACCGCGTCGGGAAGTGCCGGTAGATCGTGCCGGTTCCGACCCCGGCCTGCGCGGCGATGTCGCGCACCGGGGCTTCCACGCCGGAGCGGACGAACACCGCGGCGGCGGCGTCCAGCAGCGTCCTCTCGTTGCGCTGGGCGTCCGCCCGCTTGGGCCGCGCCGCGCCGTCGTCTGCGCCCACCGTGCTCCCCTCCCGATGCGGACTTGCCATGCGGAACACTGTTCCGTATAGTTTCCGGAGTGCGGTTCCGGTTGTTCCATGATGCCAGAGCGGGACGGCCACCGGAACGCCTCGCCCGACCGCGGCGCCGGCGCGAGCGGGAGCGCTCCACCGGCGCGGCTCCCCGCCCCGAGCGGACCCGGTGCGATCGAGCGACCACCGTGCGACGAACCTGAGGAGAACGGCACTTCCGCGACTCCTCGCCGGGGAAGCCGCGGCACGGCGACCGCGGATGCCACCACCGCCGGCCGGCCGACCCGTGCCGCGCCCGTCCCGCCCACCACGACCCCACATCTGCACCCATTAAACGGAACTTTGTTCCGATTAAACTCGAGGACACCGGAGGATCCCCCGTGACGCATTCCACCCGCACCAGCTTCGGGATCATGACCGCCCCGCAGAACCTGCACCACCGCGACCTCCTGGAGGTCTGGCGCGAGGCCGACGCGATCCCCGAGATCGAGCACGCCTGGCTGTTCGACCACCTGATGCCCATCGGCGGTGACCTGGACGGCCCCGTCTACGAGGGCTGGACGATGCTCGCCGCCCTCGCCGCCGCCACCCGCCGGTTGCGCGTCGGCGTGCTGGTGACCAGCAACCGGTTCCGGCCGCCTGCGGTGCTGGCGAAGATCGCCACCACGGTGGACGTCATCTCGGACGGACGGCTCGACTTCGGCATCGGCGTCGGCTCCCGGCCGGACCACCCGCTGGCCCGCCGCGAGTACGCCGCGCACGGGATGCCGTTCCACGACACCGCCCGCGCGGTCGGCGCGCTCGACGAGGCCTGCACGGTGATCCGACGGCTGTGGACCGAGGACGAGCCGTTCGACTTCGACGGCGAGCACGTGCGGCTGACCGGCGCGTTCGGCAACCCGAAGCCGGTGCAGCGCCCGCACCCGCCGATCCTCATCGGCGGGCGCGCCGCGGCGACGCTGCGGATCGTCGCCGCGCACGCGGACGTGTGGAACATCCCCGGCGGCGACATCGAGGACGCGAAGTCCCGCAGCGCCATGCTGGACCGCCGCTGCGCCGAGATCGGCCGCGACCCGGCGGAGATCACCCGCTCGATCCACCTGGCGGTGGACTACGAGCGGCCCGCCGAGACCCGTGAAGCGATCGGCGCGGCGGTCGAGGCCGGGTTCACCCACGTGGTGCTGGGCCTGCCCGCGCCGTTCCCGCCCGGGGTCGCCCGCTGGGTCGCCGACGAGCTCATCCGCTGACCGGCAGCTCCGGCAGGAACCGGACGTGCGGATGGCCGTCCACTTCGGACACCTCGCAGCGGACGCCGTAGACCTCGGCGATGGTCCGCTCGGTCAGCACCTCCCGCGGGGTGCCCGCCGCCACCACCCGGCCGCCGGAGAGCACCGCCAGCTCGTCGCAGAACATCCCCGCCAGGTTCAGGTCGTGCAGCGCGATCACGCTGGTCACCGGTAGCCGCCGCACCAGCGCCAGCAGGTCCAGCTGGTGGGCGATGTCCAGGTGGTTCGTCGGCTCGTCCAGCACCAGCTCCACCGGTTCCTGCGCCAGCGCCCGCGCGATCTGGGCGCGCTGGCGCTCCCCGCCGGAGAGCCCGTGCCAGCGCCGGTGCGCCAGCCCGTCCAGGCCGGTCTGCGCCAGGGCGCGGCGGATGATCTCCTCGTCCGCCGCGCTCCGCCCGCCCCAGCCGCTGCGGTGCGGGGTGCGGCCGAGGGCGACGACCTCGGCGACGGTGAGGTCCACGTCCGTGCCGACCTGCTGCTCGACCACCGCCACCCGCCGGGCCAGCTCGCGGCGCGGCCAGCGGTCGGTGGTCCGGTCACCGACCGCCACCGTCCCGCTCGCCGGTCGGCGCAGGCCCGCGAGCAGCCGCAGCAGCGAGGACTTCCCGGATCCGTTCGGCCCGAGCAGGCCCACGGTCCGCCCGGGTTCCACGCGCAGCCGCACCCCGTCGAGGATCAGCGCTCCCCCGGCCGACCAGGACACGTCGTTCGCGGTCAGGCTCACGAGACCCTCCCCCGCTTGGCCAGCAGCACGGCGAACGCGGGCACCCCGACGAGCGCGGTGACCACGCCGACCGGCACCTCCTGCGGCGCGGCGATCGTGGTGGCCAGCACGTCCACCCACACCAGCAGCACCGCGCCCAGCACCGCCGTCACCGGCAGCAGCGCGCGGTGCCGCGGTCCGACCAGCAGCCGCGCCGCCTGCGGCAGCACCAGGCCGACGAACCCGATCGCGCCCGCGGCGGCCACCAGCGTCGCCGCCAGCAGCGCCGTCGCCACCAGCAGCACGATCCGCAACCGCTGCACGTGCACCCCGAGGGAGGCCGCCGCGTCCTGGCCGAACGCGAACGCGTCCAGCGCCCCAGCCCGGGCCAGGCACAGCACCAGGCACGCCACGCACACGATCCCGGCCAGCACCACGTCGTTCCACCGCGCCCCCGACAGCGAACCCAGCAGCCAGAACAGCACCCCGCGGGTCTGCTCCGCGTCCGCCGACGTGATCACGATGTAGGAGGTCAGCGCGGAGAACAGCTGGGTGCCCGCGACCCCGGCCAGCACGGTGTGCCCGGCGGCGCCACCCGCGACCGACGCCAGCAGCAGCGCCAGCGCGAACACCACCAGCGCTCCCGCGAACGCCCCCGCGGTCAACCCGATCGCCCCGGCCCCGAGCCCCAGCACCACCAGCGACACCGCGCCCGTGGAGGCCCCGGCCGACACCCCGAGCAGGTACGGGTCGGCGAGCGGGTTGCGCACCAGCGACTGCAATACCGCCCCGCACACCCCCAGCCCGGCACCGCAGATCGAGGCCAGCAGCGCCCGCGGCAACCGCAGCTGCAGCACGATGCCCTGCCCGATGCGGGACACCTCGGTGTCCACCAGCCCGAGCCGGTGCCCCACCACGCTGCCCACGTCGGCGACCGACAGGTCCGCGGGCCCGAGGGTGACCGCGGCGGCGATCGACAGCAGCAGCGCCGGGATCCCGGCCAGCACGATGGCGGAGGCGGGCAGCCGCCCCGCCGTCACCGCTGCCGGTCCAGCTCGACGAGCCGGTCCGCGAGCCGCTCGATGCCCTGCACGGTGCGGAGGCTGATGTTCAGCTCGGTGCCGGTCATGCTCAGCAGGTGGTCGTCGCGGACCGCGGCGAGCCGGGACACCGCCGGGTCCTCGTGCAGGAACCGCTCCTTCGCCGCGAGCCCGTCGCCTTCGCCGTCGCGGGTGAGATCGCCGAGCACCAGCAGGTCCGGGTCGCGGGCCAGCACGTCCTCCCAGGACACCTGCGGCCACATCGAGGTGACGTCGTCGTAGGCGTTGCGCACGCCCAGCTCCCTGGCCATGATCGCCGGAGACCCGGTGGAGCCCGCCACGTACGGGGATTCGGTGCGGGCGAACCAGAACAGCACCGAGATGTCGCCGCGCGAGTCCAGCCCGGCGACCTTCTGCCGCGCCGCCTCCACCCGGCCGCGCAGCTGCTCGTTGAGCGCCCGGCCCCGCTCGGGGACGCCGAACAGGTCGGCGATGTCCTGCACCTCCTGGTGGATGTCGGCCAGCTGCACCGGTTCCGGCAGCGGCGCCTCCTCCGGCAGGCAGTTGCTCGGCGACAGGTAGGTGGGCACGCCGAGCTCGGTGAACCGCTCGCGGTCGGCGACGCGCTCGTCGGTGAACATGGCCTGGTAGGCGCCGAGCACGATGTCCGGTTCGGTGTCCAGCACGGACTCGAACGACGGGGTGTTCTCGGCGAGCTTCGGCACCCGCGCGTTCGCCGCGGCCAGCGGCGGGTCGACCGGCTCCGTCCAGGTCGCGGTGCCCACCATCCGGTCGGCCAGTCCCAGCGAGAGCATGATCTCGGTGGTCGACTGGTTCAGCGACACCGCCCGCCGCGGCGGTTCCGCGACGGTGACCTCGGTGCCGCAGTTGTGCAGCGTCGTCGCCCCGGCGGCGGGTGCGGTGTCGTCGGCGGGGGCGGCGCAGGAGGCCAGCACGGTCGCGGTCAACGCCACCAGTCCGGCCCGGAACGCGCGGGGGCGCGAGAACGGCATGTCACGTGGTTCCTCACCCCGGACCCATGCGCGGGGCCCGGCAGGCTGCGACCCGGCACCGAGTGCGGTCCGGGGAGCCAGCCAGGTCTTCGGGCTCGGGTTCGCCGGGCGAGGTCCCTTCCCGGACCCGGTGGTCCAGTGGTCGCGGCCGTGCGGCCGTTCCTCGCCCATCGCCCCTACCGCTGCGCGTCAGCTCCGGATTCCGACCGGATTCCCTGCCCTCGCGGGCGCGACTGGCTCCCGAGCACCCTAACCGGACATACCACTACCCCATCAAGGTGATGTTCCTCGCTGCGGGCACCGCCACTCGTTCTGCTTTCGGGGATGGGTGGCGGACTCAGCGCTTTCCTCGCTGCGGGATCGTTTTCACAGGTGGCTCCGCCACATGCGAAAACGCTGTTCTCGCGAGGAAAGCGCTGAGAACCCGCGGGTGGTCGACCTGCGCGCGTGGTCGCTGCTCAGCGGCTTCCCCGCTGACAGGGAACGACCCCCGAGCAACGGACGAACAGACATCAGTCCGGTTGCAACATCGTGCGGATGTTCTCCACCGGCGGGGTTCGCTCCTCGAAGAGGCATTGCATCTGGTAGCCGTCGGCGGTCGCGGCGAGCCGGTCCGCCGCCGGAGCGGGCAGCACTTCGGCCAGCTTCTCCCGCAGGTGGACCAGCGAAGCACGGCTCACCGCGCGGAATTCCGGGTCGCGCATGCCGAGGACGTACAGCTCGTAGGTGACGACGCTGGTGCCGCGCTCCGCGGTGAGGTGGTGGTGGACCAGCTCGGCGAGCCGGGCGACGACGGTGTCCGCGGTGACCCCGCGCAGCCACTCGTCGAGGGACTCGGCGCGGGAACGCAGCACCCGCCTGCTCGCCTCGATCAGCAGCGCGCGCACCGATTCGAAGTGGTAGGCGACGGAACCGACGGGCACCCCGGCCTGCTGCGCGGCGGCGCGCGCGGTGACGCGGGAGGTGCCGCCGTCGCGGATCAGCTGGATCGCGGCGTCCACGATCCGCTCCCGCCGTTCGGGATCATTCGGGGTGTTCTTCGGCCGCACCGCGTTCCTCCCGCGAATCCCGCCTCGCCAGGTTGATCATCGCGACGCCGCCGATCACGCACGCGACGCCGAGCCATGCCACCGGGGGCAGGTGGTCGGCGAACAGCACCGATCCCAGCAGCGCGACCCCGGCCGTCCCCGCGCCGGTCCAGATCACGTAGGCCACGCCCAGCGGGATCACCCGCAGCGCCCGCGACAGCAGCACGACCGTCGCACCGTAGCCGACCACCGCGACCGCCGACGGCACCGGCGCGGTGAAACCGGCGGAGGCCCGCAGCGCCAGGGTGGCGACGATCTCCAGCACGATGGTGCCCGCGAGGTGCGCCCACGCCCGGCGCGCCGCGCTCATCCGCCCGTCCCGGTGCCGAGCAGCACGATGCCGAGCAGCGTCACCGCCATGCCGCCGAGCTGCACCCGGCTGGTGCGCACCGCGAAGAAGACCCGGTCCACGGCCACCAGCACCACCGCCGCGGCGCCCGTCCACACCGCGTACACGAGTCCGACCGGCAGCCGCTGCACCAGCCAGGACAGCAGCACGGTCGCGATCGCGTACCCGGCGATCGCCGCGATCCCCCAGCCCCAGCGGGTGAATCCGCGCGAGGCCCGGGTGCACAGCGAACCGCACAGCCCCGCGGCGATGGCCAGGCACAGCATCCCGAACGTCATGCCGACAAGAGTATGTACAGCTGTTCATAAATGGCAAGCGGCCGTCCCGGCGGACCCTGCGGCACCGGCGTCCGGTGATCCGGCAGGCTTGTCGGGGTGCCGCGGTCGCGGACCACCCGCTCGGTGGCTGCCCGCACGCTCGGACGGTGCGGTACTGACGAGCACGGGATTCCTGGGGAGGAAGCATGCAGCTCGACGACGAGCCAGGCGAGGTGAAGGCGGGTCGCGCGGCGCGCGCCGCGCTGGCCGGGGCGCGGTCGTTTCGCGCGGCCGCGCACGGGCTGCTCGCCGAACCGGACCGGCTGCGCGCGCTGGCGCGGCGGCGGTACGACGCGTTCCGGCAGCGGGAGGCGTGGGAGCGGTTGCGCGCGATGCCGGTCGGCAGGCTCCGCGAAGCCGCGCAGGGCAGGCTGCGGCTCGGCGAGCTGGAACGCGCCGGCTTCCGCACCGTCGCCGACGTGGCCGCCGCGACCCCGGAGCGGTTGCAGACCGTGCCCGGCGTCGGCCCGGCCATCGCGCGACAGGCCGCGGACGCCGCCGGGCGCCTCGCGCAGGCCGGCGCGCAGGACGTCGTGGTGCGCCTCGACCCGGACCGGCGCGATCCGGAGCACGCCGCGCTGCTGGCGGCGGTGCGCGCCTGGGAACTCGCCGGAGAGCGGATCTCCGCGCTGCAGGAGGAGATCCGGCGCGGGCTCGGCACCCTCGACGAGCTGGAACCGCCTGCGCAGCGGACCCGCAGCAGGCTGCGGATGTGGTTCACCGGGGCCGGTCGCGGGGCCGCCGCGCTCGACGCGCGGGCGCGGCTGGACGGGCTGCTCGCCGAACCCGGCATCCGGCAGGTTCGCGCCACCGCGGCGGACGCCGTCGGCGCGGAGGAGCGGCTGGCGCCCGCGGCGCTGTGGCAGGACTACGAACGCCGCGCCGCCACCTACAACACGCTGCTCGCCGAGCTCACCGGCCACGCCGGGACCGCCGCCGGAGCCGCCACCGGGCAGCTGCCGCCGGAGCAGGAGCGGCAGGTCACCGCGACCGGGCTCGACACCGGGCTGATGCGGGTCGCGCTGCGCGGCTACCAGGCGTTCGGCGCGAAGTTCGCCCTGGCGCGGCGGAAGTCGATCCTCGGCGACGAGATGGGCCTGGGCAAGACGGTGGAGGCGCTGGCCGCGATGGCGCACCTCACCGCGCGCGGCGGCACCCACTTCCTGGTGGTGTGCCCGGCCGGAGTGCTGATCAACTGGGTGCACGAGACGTCCCGGCGCAGCGCGCTCGTGCCGCACCCGCTGCACGGCCCGGACCGGGACGCAGCCACCCGCGAGTGGCTGCGCGACGGCGGGGTCGCCGTCACCTCGTTCGACACCCTGCAACGGCTGCGCGGGGTGGCGGACGCGCCGCTGTCGATGGTCGTGGTGGACGAGGCGCACTACGTGAAGAACCCGCAGGCGCAGCGCTCCCGGGCGGTGGTGTCCCTGGTGGGCCGGGCGGACCGCGCGCTGCTGCTCACCGGCACCCCGATGGAGAACCGCGTCGACGAGTTCCGCACCCTCGTCGGCTACCTGCAACCGGAGGTGGCCGCCCGGCTCGACGCGCGGGACGCGCTGGCGCCGGGCCGGTTCCGGCGGGCGGTGGCACCGGTGTACCTGCGGCGCAACCAGGAGGACGTGCTCACCGAACTGCCCGAGCTCATCGAGCTGGAGGACTGGGTCGAGCTCACCGGCTCCGACGACACCGCCTACCGGAACGCGGTGGCGTCGGGGAACCTGATGGCCATGCGGCGCACCGCCTACGAGCAGGCCGGTTCGGCGAAGCTGGCGCGGCTGCGGGAGATCGTCGAGGAAGCCGCGCAGCAGCGGTGGAAGGTCGTCGTGTTCACCTTCTTCCGGCCGGTGCTCGCCGCCGTCCGCGAGGCCGTCGGGCCCGCCGCGATGCCGAAGGACCTGGACGGCCACCTCACCGACAAGCAAGGACTCGTCGACGAGTTCTCCGAGCGGGACGGGCACGCCGTGCTGCTCGCCCAGATCGACGCGGGCGGCACCGGGCTCAACATCCAGGCCGCGAACGTGGTGGTGCTCGCCGAACCGCAGCTGAAACCCAGCGCGGAGGAGCAGGCCATCGCCCGCTGCCACCGGATGGGCCAGACCCGCAAGGTCCACGTGCACCGCATCCTCGCCAAGGACACCGTGGACCAGCGGCTCCGCGAACTCCTCGAGGGGAAATCGCGCCTGTTCGACGCCTACGCCCGGGAGAGCGCCGCGAAGCTCACCGACCCCGAGGCGCTCAACACCCGTCCCCTGGACGAACGCCGCCTGCACGACGCCACCGTCCCCGTCGAACGCCGCATCGTCGAGGTGGAACGCGACCGCCTCGGCCTCGGCTGATCCTCACCAGGTGACGGGGAGGGCGTGCAGGCCGAAGATGGCCGCGTCGTTCTTGAGCGGGATCTCGTCGAGCGCGGCCGTCGGGCGCAGGCCGGGGATCTTGCGGAACAGGGTGTTGTAGACGATCTCCAGTTCCATCCGGGCCAGGTTCTGGCCGAGGCACTGGTGCGGGCCATAGCCGAACGCGACGTGCTGGCGGGCGCCGCGCTCCACGTCGATCTCCTCGGGGCGCTCGAACGCGGCCGGGTCGCGGTTGGCGGAGCCGCCGAGCGCGAACACGCCCTCCCCCGCCTTGATGGGCTGGCCGCCGATCTCCAGGTCGTCCTTGGCGATCCGCACCGTGATCAGGTCGGTGATGCTGAAGTAGCGCAGCAGCTCGTCCACGACTTCGAGGGTGCGTCCCGGTTCGGCGATGACCCGGTCCCGCAGCCGCGGGTTCTGCATCAGCGCCAGCGAGCCCAGCGAGATCATGTTGCCGGTGGTGTCGTGCCCCGCGGTCAGCAGCAGGAACGCGAGGTCGACGAGCTCGGCGTGGTCGTAGGAGCGCTCCTCGGCCGGTTTCGCGGCCTGTCGGCTGAGCAGGTCGTCGCCGGGCTCCGCCTCCTTCGCCGTCACCAGTTCGTCCAAGTAGGACTGGAGGTCGAAGAAGGCGCGCTGCCGGGCCAGCGGCGGCTCGGTGGTGTTGAGCATCGTCGAGGTGCGGTCCTCGAAGAACTCGTGGTCGGCGTAGGACACGCCGAGCAGTTCGCAGATCACCAGCGACGGCACCGGGAACGACAGCGCCCGCACCAGGTCGGCCGGCTGCGGCCCGGCCAGCATCGCGTCCACCGCCTCGTCGACGATCTGCTGGACGCGGGGTCGCAGCGCCTCGGTCTTGCGCACGGTGAACTCGCCGACGACGGCCCGGCGGGCGCGGGTGTGCACCGGCGGGTCCATCCCGGCCAGCGACAGGGTGGAGTCGTTGTCGCTCTTGGCGAGCTCCACCATGTGCGGGAAGTTCGGGTCACCGCGGTCGGAGCTCAGCCGCGGGTCGATGAGCGCCTTGCGCACGTCCTCGTAGCGGGTGACGATCCACGCGTGCCTGCCGGTGGGCAGCAGCACGCGCTGCACCGGCGAGTTCTCCCGCAGTTCCGGGTATTCGTCCGGTAGCCGGTACGGGCACCTCCGCGGCGGCGGGAACGCCAAGGCGGTGTCGTCGTGTTCGACCATCTCGGTCACAGCAGACCATCCCTCATCAACGATCGGCGGGGAGGTGAACGGCCCACCGGCCCGCGTTCCCGGGACGGATGGGCCATTCACCTGGGTGGACCCGCGGAGATCAGGCGGGCTTCTCGGCGGTCAGCAGGACCGAGCCGAACTCGTCCACGTCCACCATGTCGGCGGGGCTGAACTTCGTGTCCGCCTCCTCCTGGAAAACCGGGTCGAGCTGGTCGTTGGCGGCGCTCATCTGCTGGAAGGTGGGGCGCACGCTCTGCTCGGTGATGTCGAGCAGTTCGGCGAACCGCAGCCCGGCGCGGCGCAGCATCGGCAGGTAGTCGTCCCCGTCGGCGAGGGTCATGATGAAGTCGCGCAGGCAGCGGTCCACATGCTCCTGCTTGTCCGCGGGAATGGGGCCGCGGGCGAAGAAGTCGGTGAGGGTGAGCCGGCCGCCGGGCTTGAGCACGCGCTGGATCTCGCTCAGCACCTGCTCGCGGTCGGGCATGTGGAAGATCGACTCGATGGCGATGGCCGCGTCGAAGGAGGCGTCGGGGAACGGCAGGTTCATCGCGTCGGCATGCTGGAACTCGACCTGGCCGGCGAGCCCGGCGTCCTGCGCGAGCTCGGTGGCGCGGCTGATCTGGTCCCGGCTGATGGACACGCCGGTGACGTGGGCTCCGGTGCGGGCGGCGATGCGGCTCGCGGGCTGGCCGAGTCCGCAGCCGACGTCGAGCACGCGGTGCCCGGCCCGCAACCGCAACCGCTCGGTCATCATGTCGGTGAGCCGGTCGGCGGCCTCCACCAGCGGCACCTCGGAGTCGTCGAGGTCCCAGAATCCGAGGTGCAGGCTGCCGCCGGTGCCTTCGGTGTCGAGCGCGGTGAGGCGGTCGTAGAGCAGGCCGACCTCTTCGGGGACGGACAGGGTGGTGTTCTGGGCGGACATGGTGGCCTTCCTTCTGTTCTCACTGGACCGGAGCGGTTCGGTGGCGTCCGCGCGATCGGCGGCGACCTGGCGCCCGGAGGTCGTTGCTGTGCCGGGGAAGCTGTGCCGGGGAAGCTGCGTCGGGGATTCCGTGCTGTCGTGGAGAAACCGGGCCGCGTCGGAGGCTGTCGGAGAAACGGCGCCGCAGCGGAGTTCCGCCGCCGCGCGGGGAAACCGTCCTGCCCCGCACGATCGGGGCACACCGGAGATCGGCCGCGTCAATCGAAAACCTTTGCTGCGCCGAGGAATCGTGGCGTGATCGAGGAACCGCACCCCTCCCGGAAACTACACCGGCCGCGGGCCGACCTGGGACTCTTCCGCGGATTCTGCCGGAACCACTGGGGAATTCACTGGTCTTGATCTCCTGGTCGGATCAGTCGACGCGCACGAGGGTCTTGCCGGTGTTCTTCCCGCCGAGCATGTCCAGGAAGGCCTGCGGGGTGTTCTCGACGCCCTGCACCACGGTCTCCCGGCACCGCACGTCGCCGCGGGCGAGCCAGCCGCCCATCTCCGCGAGGAACCGGTCCTTGACGTGCTCGTAGTGGCCCACCAGGAATCCGCGCAGCGTGATGCCCTTGCCGATGGCCTGCACCAGGTTCCGCGGCCCCACCACCTCACCGCGCTCGTTGTACTGGGAAATGGCGCCGCACAACGCGAATCGGGCGCCGGGCCTCGCCAGCAGCAGGGCGGCGTCCAGGTGGTCGCCGCCGACATTGTCGAAGTAGACGTCGAACCCGTCCGGGGAGGCCTTGACCAGTTGCTGCCAGATCGGCCCGTCCCGGTAGTCGAAGGCGCGGTCGAACCCGAGTTCCTCGGTCAGGTAGCGCACCTTCGCCGGGCCGCCCGCCGAGCCGATGACCTTGGCGGCGCCGCGCAGCTTCGCGATCTGACCGACGATCGAGCCGACGGTGCCCGCCGCGCCGGAGATGAACACCGTGTCGCCGGGCCGGAACTCGGCGGCTTCGAGCAGTCCGGCGTAGGCGGCGTGGCCGGGCATGCCGAGCGCGCCCAGGTACGCCTCGGGCGGGGTGGCGGTGGTGTCAACCCGGGTCGCGCCGGCGGCGCCGACCACGGCGTACTCGCGCCAGCCGAGCCCGTGCAGCACCACGTCACCGGCCGCGAGCTGCGGGGACCGCGACACGAGGACTTCGCCGACCGCACCACCTTCGAGGGGTTTGCCGATCTGGAACGGCGGCACGTAGGTGCGCACGTTGTTCATCCGGCCCCGCATGTACGGATCGACGCTGAGCACCAGGTTGCGCACCAGCACCTGGCCGGGCCCGACGTCGGGCAGGTCGGCCCGGGCGACGGTGAAGTTCTCGGGGACCGGCATCCCGTCCGGCCGGGAGGCCAGCCGGATCTCGGTTCCCGCGGTCGGCGCGGTCATCAGGACCTCCTCGTATCAGCCGACGGGTTCGGGCCGGGGGCCAGGGTGGCCTGCCAGTGCTCGACGGCCGCGCCGATGGTCTCGACGGCACCGTCCAGCAGCAGGCGGCCGATCTCGTCCACGTGCCGGTGCTGCCACGGGTGCAGCTCGGTGCCCCGCACCCAGTCGTTGAAGGCGCCGAGCGCGGGACCGGTGTGCACCTGGCGGTTGACCTTGTCGTGCTCGTCGCCGCTCATCGCGAGCTTGGTGCTGTAGTGGAAGTACCAGCGGAACAGCCGCGCCAGCTTCAGCTTCGGCTGCTGCTCGGCCTGCGCGATCTGCGCTTCGCGGCCGCGGGAGCGCAGGTGGGCGCACACCTCGTCCCACACCTCCTCGGCGCTGCGGCGGAAGTAGGTGCGTTCGACGA
The DNA here is from genome assembly GCF_020176775.1 of Saccharopolyspora sp. 6M. NCBI lineage: Bacteria > Bacillati > Actinomycetota > Actinomycetes > Pseudonocardiales > Pseudonocardiaceae > Saccharopolyspora > Saccharopolyspora sp. 6M. The sequence continues at coordinate 21,096 of NZ_JAIUJZ010000131.1, read as the reverse complement.
GTTCCCTGGTGCGCAGCGGGATCTGCTCCCAGCCGTCGTAGTGCGCGTGCAGCGCGAACAGCTTGTTCGCCCGCGTCGGGAAGAACACGCCCTTGCGCAGCACCTGCACCTGGGCGCCCATCTCGAACATGTCGCCCGCCGGGGCGTAGCCGGTGTCGTCGACGCCGATGTCCTGCAGCACGTCCTTCACCGGCGCGCTCATCGCCGATTCGGCGGTGCACTGGTTGATCGAGCCGGTGAGCACGTAGTCGGCGCCGAGCAGGAACGCGGCGGCCACCGCCGACGGCGTGCCGATACCACCGGCGAGGCCGAGGCAGATCGGTTCGGCGTAGCCGTGCTCCCGCACCGCGCGCTGCCGCAGCCCCAGCATCGCGGGCATCAGCACCGCCGCGATGCCGCCGTCGGTGTGCCCGCCGGAGTCGGCCTCGACGGTGAGGTCGTGGCTCATCGGCACCTGGGCCGCCAGCCGCACCTGTTCGTCGGTGAGCGCGCCCTCCGCGCGCAGTCCGTCCAAGATGGACCGCGGTGGTGGCGCCAGGAACTCGGCGGCGATCTCGGGACGGGACACCTTCGCGAGGATCCGGTGCTCGCACACCGGTTTCCCGTCCGGACCGGCGCGCAGCCCGCTCGCGCGGAACCGCACCAGCGCCGGGGTGATCCGGACGAACGCGGAGGCCTCGACGGTGCGCACGCCGAGCCGCAGCAGCAGCTCCACCTGCTCGCGCTCGGCCGCCGGATCGTCGTGGTCGGCCAGCAGGTTCACCCCGTAGGCCCGGCCGTCCGGCAGGCCGCGCTGGATCTCGCGGACGCCGCGCTCGACCTCGGCGGGCGGGAGCCCACCGGTGCCGAGCACGCCGAGCATGCCGGCACGGCCGAAGCGCACCACCATCTCCGGGGAGGCGACCCCGCGGTACAGCCCGCCACCGGCGTAGGCGTAGCGCAGGCCGTGGCGGCGGCGGAACACCTCGCTTCCGAGGTGGGTGGCGCGCTCGTCGGCGGCGGGAGGCCCGGTCGGCACCACCGGCGGTGCGGAACTCCCGTTGACCGCCGCGGTTCGCTCCGGAGCGCGGGGCCGCGCCGGTTCCGGGCTCGGGGTCGGTTCCGGGCTCGGGGCCGGTTCCGGACGCCGCGCCGCCTCGGCCACCGGTTCCGGACGCCGCGTCAGTTCCGGTCGCGATCCCGCTTCGGCCACCGGTTCCGGACGCGGTGCCGGTTCCGGCGCCGCGCGGATCTGCTCGACGAGCTTGCCGACGACGCGCCCGCCGAGCTCCACGAACTCGGTGACACCCGCGTCCAGCAGGTGCCGCACGCCTTCCGTCCACCGCACCGGGCTGACCACCTGCTCGGCCAGCAGCCGCGCGGTCTCCCCCGGCGGGTACGGCAGCGCGGTGGCGTTCGCGATCACCGGTACCAGCGGATCACCGAGCCGGAATTCCGCCAGGTAGCGGGAGAATTCGTCCTTCGCGGCCGCCATCAGCGGGGAGTGGAACGCGCCGGAGACGTTCAGCCGGGCGCAGCGGACCTCGCGCGCCTCCAGGTACGGCACCAGGTCGCCGATCACCTCGACCGCGCCGGAGACGACCTGCTGCGCGGGCGCGTTGTCGTTGGCCACGACCAGCGAACCGAACCCGCCCTCGTCGAGCAGTTCCCGCAGCCGCGGCGGTTCCAGCCCGAGCACGGCGACCATGCCGCCACCGCGCGCCTGCGCCATCAGCTCCCCGCGGCGCCGCACCAGCCGCAGCCCGGTGGCGAAGTCGAAGGCGCCCGCCGCGTGCAGCGCGCAGTACTCGCCGAGGCTGTGCCCCGCGTACCGGTCGGCCGTGCCGCCGTCCTCGCGCCACCGCCGGTGCGCCAGGGTGCCGACGACGTACAGGGCGGGCTGCGTGCAGCGGGTGTCGCCCAGCTCCTTGTCCGGGTCCTCCAGGCACAACCGCCGGATCGAGCGGCCGAGGATCTCGGAGGCCTCCTGCTCGGCGTCCGGGTAGGCGTCGAACAGCTCCTCCCCCATGCCGCGCCGCTGCGCGCCCTGCCCGGGGAAGATCACCGCCCGCACGTCAGCGGCCTCCTTCCGGACCGTACAGCCGGTCGCAGAGCCGCAGCAGCTTCTCCAGCGAGGCCGGCGCGGTCATCACCTCGGAGTGCATCGAGGTGTCCACGTCGATGGTGAAGAAGTCGTCCAGCCGCTCCGGCCACCCCAGCCAGTAGTCTGTTCCGTCCACTGTGGCCAGTGCGTCGTTGGGGAACAGCACCATGTAGTCGCGGAAGGCGCCGAAGAACTCCCGGCTGGCGTTGCGCAGGTAGTAGCAGCTCAGCCCGTCGGGCTTCGGCAGCGGGTGCAGCTCGTAGCGCTCGGCCTGGGTGGCCTCCAGGTAGCGGGACAGCTGGCGCACCCGGGACCGCAGCTGCGACTCGGTCTTCTTCACGCCGCGCTCCAGCGCCTTCGCGATCAGCGAGTCCAGGAACGCCGGGCCGTCGAGCGTCGTGTCCACCTCGTCCCGGCGCAGGATCGGCATCCCGCCGCTGTGCGATTCGAAGCTGTTGTTGCCGAGGATCAGGTTCACCGCGCGGAAATCGCTGACCTTCGACACCACCTCGGGGCTGAAGTCACCACCGACGATGATCTCGTTGGCCCGGTTGGTGGAGTCCGCGTCGAGGGTGTCGAGCATGACCAGCGTGCGAACCTCGGCGCCGCGCAGCTGCAGCTGCCGCACCACCTCGTAGGCGAACAGGCCGCCGAGGGAGAAACCGCCGATGTCGTACGGGCCTTCGGGCTGCACCGAGAGGATCAGGCCCGCGTAGAACTCGGCCATCGGGATCTGCCCGGTGAGGATCTCGGTGTCGTCGATCCACCCCTTCGGCTGGATGCCGTAGAAGGGGCGCCGGGCACGGGCGGCGACCGGGGCGTACGACTCGACGCCACCGTTGCCGTGGTGCACCCAGAAGATCGGGCGGCCCGCGGTGACGCCGTTCATCCGGACCAGTTCGGGGAAGTGCGCCGCCGGGACCGCTTCGGTGCGCGGGGCCGGGATCAGCGGCGGCGCGGGTTCGGCTTGCACGGGTTCGGCTTGCACGGGTTCGGCTTGCACGGGTTCGGCTTGCACGGGTTCGGCCGGCACGGGTTCGGCGACCGGGGGCTCGGCGACCGCGGATTCGGCCTGCGCACCGGTGGCGGCGGCGATCGCGGCGGTGACGTCCTCCAGGGTGTCGCAGTCGGCGATCACGTCGAGGGTCAGGCCGGCGTCGATGTGCGTCTGCGCCTGGGTGAGGAGCTGCATCATGAAGATCGAGTCGAAGCCGTAGTCCCGCAGCGGGGCGTCCGGCGGCAGTTCGGCGGGATCGATCTCCAGCAGCGAGGACATCAGGTCGGCGACGACGGGCGCCAGGTCGGCGGCCGTCGCTCCGGAACCGCTGTCCGGTTCGGGAGCCGTGCCGGGCCCGGAGCCCGCGTCGGGGGCCGGTTCGACGGCCCGCGCGGCGGATGCGTCCTCGGCGGGAACAGCGGTGGAGGCGGGCGCGAACCGCTCCCGCAGCCGCCCGAGGTCCCCGTCCAGCGCGATGACCTGCGGTACCCGCGCCGCCCACGCGCGGTGCAGCGCGTCGATGCCGACCCGGGCGCGCATCGGGCGCATGCCGACCGATTCGAGCAGCGTCACCGTGGAGGCGTCGCCGCCCATGCCACCCTTGTCCCACAGCGGCCAGTTCACCACCAGCGTCCGCCCGGACCGCTCGCCGTCGGCCACCAGCGCTTCGCGGTGCGCGGCGTAGCCGTCCATGAACGCGTTCGCGGCGGCGTAGTCGGCCTGCCCGACGTTGCCGAACGCGGCCATCGAGGAGTAGCCGATGAAGCAGTCCAGCGCGGAGTGCGCGGTGGCCTCGTCGAGGTGGCGCAGCCCGGTGACCTTCGCGGCGAACACGTCGCGGACGTCGGCGGCGGACTTGCGGGCCAGGAAACCGTCCCGCAGCACCCCGGCCGCGTGCAGCACGCCGTGCAGCGCACCGTGCTGGGCTTCGACCTCGCGGACCGCCTGGCACACCGCGTCCCGGTCGGCGACGTCGAGGCTGCGGTAGTCGGCCTTCGCCCCGCCCGCGCGCAGCCGCGCCAGCAGGTCCTCCTGGTCGGGCCCGGCGGGGCTGCGGCCGCAGAGCACCAGCGCCGGGGACTGCACCCGCGCGGCGATCTCCTCGGCGGCCAGCGCGCCCAGCCCACCGGCGCCCCCGGTGATCAGGTAGACCCCGCCGTCGCGCCACGGCAGCTCCGGCGCGGGTTCGGGGATCTCCCGCCACCGCGAGGTGCGGCGGTCGCCGTCGCGGTGGCGCACGGCCTCCTGCTCGGTGTCGGCCGCGTCCCGGCGCAGCCGGTCGGCGAGGTCGGCGGTGCCGGGCCGGTCGCCGAGCTCGATCCACTGGGTGCGCAGCTTCGGGTGCTCCAAGTGCGCGGTGCGCAGCATCCCGCTGAGCCCGCCGAGCCACGGCGCCTCGGCCGGGGTGACCACCTGGACCAGCCGCGGCGCGGGCTGGCGGACCTGGTCCCGGATCAGCTCCAGCAGCCGCTGCGCATAACCGGTGTAGCGGTCCTCGATGCTCCCGGTGCCCTGCCAGTGCTCGCAGCCGCCGCCGAGCAGCCCGCCGAGCGCGGTGGCGTCGACGTCGGGCAGTTCGCACAGCACCACGTGGTGGTTGAGCTGATCGGGCGCGTCCGCAGGCGCGGGCGCGCTCCGCCAGGCGGGTTCGAGCAGCAGCGCGATGTCGCCGGTCTCCGCGGCACGTGCGGTCTCCGCGGCCCGCACGACTTCCGGAGCCCGCCCGGTTTCCGCAGGCCGCACGGCTTCCGGAGCCCGCTCGGCTTCCGCCACCGGCGCGGGCGTGCTCGCGGCGCCCTGCTGCGGCCGGGTGCTGAAGCCGAGCACGCGCACCCGCACCGCGCCGTCCTCGTCGCACAGGTCGACGTCCAGCCGCCGCACCCCGGAGTCGCGGCGGTCGTCGGCGGCGCGGCGCACCACCGCCCACCCGGAGCTCGGGGTGTGCCCGAGCAGCTGCACCTCGCGCACCGCGAACGGCAGCGCCGCCACGCCCGGCTCCCCGCTCTGCTCGCCGAGCACCAGGCCGAGCGTCGTCTGCAGCGCCCCGTCCAGCATGCTCGGGTTCAGCGGGAACGAACCGGTGGCCGCCGCCGGCAGCCGCAGCCGGGCCACGGCGAGGTCCTCGCCGCGGTGCAGCTCCTCGATGGGCTGGAACGCGGGGCCGTAGCCCATGCCCATCCGGTCGAACAGCGCGTAGATCTCCGCTCCGGCGTGCCGGGCGGGGCAGATCGCGCGCAGTGCTTCGACGTCGTGCACCTCGGCGTCGCCGGTCAGCGCGGGGTCGACGAGCGCGGTGCCCTGGGCGTGCACGGCCCCGGATTCGTCGGCGCGCACCTCGAACCGGTCGGTCGCCGGGTCCAGTTCGACCCGCACCGAACGCGGGTCGGTGACGGCGAGCGGCCGCAGCCAGGTCACGTCCCGCAGCCGCACCCCGCGGTCGGCGCCGAGCGCGTCGCGGGCGAACTCCAGGTAGGCGGCACCGGGCAGGGTGGGGGTGCCCCCGACGCGGTGGTCGCGCAGGTAGAAGTCCTCGGCGTGCAGCTCGCGGCGGTGCGGCCCGCCGGAGCGCCGCGGTGCCGCGGCGGGTTTCGGCGCGGCCTCCGGCAGCGCGGACGATTCGTCGGGAGCGGGCACCCCGTCGGCGATCCAGTAGCGCTGCAAGCGGAACGGGTAGGTCGGCAGCGGCAGCCGCCGCATCGACCGGCCGGTGTGCAGCCGCCGCCAGTCGAAGTCGAAACCGGTGACCCACAGCTTCAGCAACCGTCCCAGCTTGCCCTTCGCCACCCAGCTGTCGATGGCGACGGCGATGTCGTCGTCGCCGACCAGCTCGCTCCACGGGCCGCGGCGTTCGGCGCGCGCCCGGTGCAGGCCGTGCGCCTTCTCCCCGGCGAGGTGGGTGGCGAGCCGCTTGCGCACCTCCGCCACCGAGTGCGCCAGGAACGCGATCCGCTCCGGCATCGCCACCCGGCCCACCTGCAGGGTGTAGGCGAGGTTCGGCAGGTCCTGCTCGGCGATGCGGCCGGCGTCGAGGTGCTCGGCGAGGCGGCGCACCCGCGCTTCCAGCGTCTCCGGGGTCGCGGCGGAGAGCACGATCGCCACCGGGCCCGCCGCGGGCGCGGGCTGCTCGGCGCGCGGCACGTGCTCCTCCAGCACGACGTGCGCGTTGACACCGCCGAAGCCGAACGAGCTCACCCCGGCGCGGCGCGGCAGGTCCCGGCCGTCGGCGCCGCGCGGGGCCGCCCACTCCTGGTTCTCCCGCACCAGGTGGAACGGGCTGCCGTCCAGGTCGATGTACGGGTTGACCTCCTCCGCGTGCAGGCTGCGCACCAAAGTGCGGTGGCGCAGCTGCAGCAGCACCTTCAGCACGCCGGCGATCCCGGCCGCGAGCTCCAGGTGCCCGATGTTGGTCTTCACCGAGCCGAGGCCGCAGTGCGCCGCGGTGACCGGTTCCCCGGCGTAGAGCTCGGTGAACGCCTCCTTGAGCCCGTTGATCTCGATGGGGTCGCCGAGCTCGGTGCCGGTGCCGTGCGCCTCGACGTAGCCGACGGTGCGCGGATCGATGCCGGCCTTCGCGTAGGCGCGGCGGATCACCGCGGCCTGCGCCTTCGGGTTCGGCGAGGTCAGCGAATTGGCCCGGCCGCCGTGGTTCTCGGCGGTGGCGCGCACCAGGCCGTGCACGTGGTCGCCGTCGCGCTCGGCGGCGGACAGGCGCTTGAGCACCAGCATCCCGACGCCCTCACCTCGGCCGTAGCCGTCGGCGCCGGCGGAGAACGTCTTGCAGCGCCCGTCCTCGCTGAGCATCCCGGAGCGGCTGAAGCTCACGTGCCCGTCCGGCACCACGATGGTGTTGATGCCGCCGACGACGGCCATCGCGCACTCGCCGCGCTCGATGGCGGCGACACCGCGGTGGATGGCGACGAGCGAGCTGGAGCAGGCGGTCTCCACCGGTTCGCTCGGCCCGTGCACATCGAGGAAGTAGCTCATCCGGTTCGGCCCCACCGAGGGCACGCTGCCGGTCGGGGTGACGCTGCGCCCGCGGGCGGCGCTGCGGTCGGACAGCAGCCCGTAGCCGGTGTCGTTGGTGCCGATGAACAGGCCGAGGTCGGAGCCGGCGAGGTCGTCGGCGGAGTACCCGGCGTCCTCGATGGCCTTCCACACGTACAGCATCAGCAGCCGCTGCTGCGGATCCATGTGCACCGCGTCCTTGGGGGCGATGCCGAAGAACAGCGGGTCGAAGTCGGCGACGCCGTCCATGAACCCGCCGTGCTTGACGTTGGTGCGGCCCGGTTCCTGGCGCGGGTCGCCCCAGTGCTCGCGCCAGTCCCAGCGGTCGGCGGGGACCTCGCCGGTGCAGTCTCGGCCGTCGCGCAGGTTCTCCCAGTACCGGTCGAGGTCGTCGGCCATCGGGAACCGGCCGCTCATGCCGACGATGGCGATCGGGTCGTCGGCCGGGTCCGGGGCGGCCGGGCCGGGTCCGGTGGCTGGAGCGGGACGGGTCGGTGCGGCGGGCGCGGTGGGTGCGGCGGGACGGGTCGGTGCGGCGGGTACGGTCGCTGGAGCGGGCCGGTCCGGTGGGGCGGCGGCCGGTGGTGGTCGCCGATCGACCTGCGGCGGCGGCGCGACCACCGCTGCCGGGATCTGTTGCGGCGCAACGGGTTCCGGTTCCACCGCCGTGCCGAAGACCGCCGCCAGGCTCGGTCCGTGCTCGGCGGCGACGAAAGCGCTGAACGCGCGCAGCGTCGGGTGCTCGAAGAGCCCGGTCGGCACCAGGGCCAGGCCCAGCGACTCGTTCACCAGGTTCACCAGCTGGCTGATGATCAGGGAGTCGAGCCCGTACTCGCTGAGCTCCACGTCCACGTCCAGGTCGGTGGGGTCCACCTTCAGCAGGCCGCAGACCTTCTCCACCACGACCTCGCACACCTGCTCCGCGAGGTCACCGGCGTCCGCGGTGGCCCCGGCCGCGGTGCCGCGATCTTCTCCGGTGGCACCGGGATCCTCCGCGGTGGCCGGGATCGCGGGCGCGCCGTTCTTCCAGGCGCGGAGCAAGCGGAGCGCCTCGTCCTGACCGACCCGGCCCTCGCTGATCAGCAGGTGCAGTTCGTCGAGCGATTCGATCGGGGTGCTCATGCGAGGCTCCTCTTGAACTCGTCGGCGCTCAGCGAACGCCTGCCGATGGCTTCGATCAGGTCCAGCAGGTGCGCGTCCTCGTCCTGCGGCGCCTCCGCGGTGCCGGCGTCCGCGGTCCCGGCGTCCGAGGTCCCGGCGCCGACCCGGCGGACGCTGAAGCCGCGCAGCCGCACGCAGACCTCGCCGTCGTCGTCGCACACGTCGAGGTCGATGCGGCGGACCTCGCCGCCGTGGTCGTCCTCGGCGAACCGGACCACCGCCCAGCCGGTCTCCGGCGTGGGGCGCAGCACCTCCAGCTCGCGCAGCGCGTAGGGCAGCGCGGCGCCCGCCGCATCGCCCTGGTCGAGGAACAGCCCGGCGGTGGCCTGCAGCGCGCAGTCGAGCAGGCTCGGGTTGAGCACGAACTCGGCGTCGCGGGCCGCGGCGGGCAGCACCAGCCGGGCCACCGCCCGGCGCGAACCGGTGTGCAGCGACTCGACGGCGCGCAGCGCGGGACCGTAGTCCATGCCGAACCCGCGGTAGCGCTGGTAGCAGGCGTCGGTGTCGAGCACCGGCCCGTCGCAGTCCGCGCGCAGCGCCGCCAAGTCCAGCCGCTGCGCCGGGTCCTGCGGGCGGCGGCGGAGCTGGCCGCGGGCGAACGTGGTGCGCTCCCCCGCTCCGTCGGCCGCGTACACCTCGTAGTCGGCGCCGTCATCGGCGCGGGCGGTGAGCGCGACGTGCACCTCGGTCTCGTCCCGGACGGTCAGCGGGCGCAGCCAGGACGCCAGCCGGACCGTCCAGCCCAGCTCCTCGCCGGTGGAGCGGGCCGCGGCGGCGCGGGCCAGCTCCAGGTGCGCCACCGCCGGCAGCACCGGCACCGCGGACCCGCCGCCTGCGGCGGAGTCGGTGCCGGGCCGCCAGCCGGACACCACCGACATCACCTCGGCGCGCACCCGGTGGTCGGCGAGGAAGAACTCGCGGCCGGTGAAGCGCGAGGTGTAGCGGTGCTCGGCGAGGTCGGAGGTGTTGGCGTGCACCAGCGGGTGCAGCCGGCGCGGGGCGCCTGCGGCGGGCCGGGTGGTGTCCATCCAGTAGCGCCGCAGCCGGAACGGGTAGGTCGGCAGCGGCGTCCGGCGCGGCCGCGGACCGGTGTGCAGCCGTGCCCAGTCGACCTCGGCGCCTTCGACCCACAGCCGGACCAGCCGGTCCAAGTCCACTTCGGACATCGTCGTGAGATCGCCGGATTCCACCGGCGCCTCGGGCGGTTCCGCACCGCGCACGACCTGTCCGGTGTGGACGTTCGGGTGGGTTTCTCCCCGCAGCCAGGCGGCGATCCCGTCGCGGAGCTCGGCGACGGTGCTCGCCAGCACCGCCAGCCGCTCCCGCATCGGGGTGCGCCCGGTCTGCGAGGTGAACGCGATCGAGGGCAGTTCCGCGTCGGTGCGCCCGTCCAGCGCGGCCAGCCAGTCGGCGGCGTAGCGGCGCAGCACCTCGGGGTGGCTCGCGGAGAGCACCACCGGCAGCGGGCCGGTCGGCGGCTGCTCGGCGGCCGGGCGCGGCACGTACTCCTCCAGCACCACGTGCGCGTTCACGCCGCCGAAGCCGAACGAGCTGACCCCCGCGCGGCGCGGCAGGTCCCGGCCGTCGGCGTCGCGCGGCGCGACCCAGTCCTGCCCCTCGCGCACCAGGTAGAACGGGCTGCCGTCCAGGTCCACGTACGGGTTGATCTCGGCGCAGCGCATGCCCTGCACGAGCCTGCGGTGCCGCAGCTGCAGCAGCACCTTGATCACCCCGGCGGCGCCCGCGGCGAGCTCCAGGTGCCCGATGTTCGTCTTCACCGAGCCGACGCCGCAGTGCGGCTCGGCGACCTCGGCGCCCGCGTCGGCGTAGAGCGCGCGGAACGCGGCCTTCAGCCCGTTGACCTCCACCGGGTCGCCGAGCTTGGTGCCGGTGCCGTGCGCCTCCACGTAGCCGACGGTGCGCGGGTCGATCCCGGCCTCGGTGTAGGCGGCGCGCAGCAGCGCGGCCTGCGCCTTCGGGTTCGGCGCGGTGAGCGAGTTGCCGCGGCCGCCGTGGTTCTCCGCGGTGGCCCTGATCAGCCCGTGGATGTGGTCGCCGTCGCGCTCGGCGTCGGAGAGCTGTTTGAGCACCAGGAACCCGACGCCCTCACCGCGGGCGTAGCCGTCGGCGTCCGCGCCGAACGTCTTGCACTTGCCGTCGGGGCTGAGCATCCCGGCCTTGGAGATGCTGATGTGCCCGTCGACGCTGACCATCGTGTTCACGCCGCCCGCGATGGCCAGCGCGGACTTCCCGTCCCGCAGCGCCTGCACCGCGCGGTGCATCGCGACCAGCGCGCTGGAGCAGGCGGTGTCCACCGGCTCGCTCGGCCCGTTCAGGTCCAGGAAGTAGCTCATCCGGTTCGGGCCCATCGAGGGGGCGGCACCGGTGATGTCGTAGCCCTCGATCATCGGCTGGTAGCGGGTGACCAGCGTGCTGTAGCCGGTGCTGGTGGTGCCCGCGATCAGCGCCGTGTCGGTGCCCGCCACGTCCGCGGCCGAATATCCGGCGTCCTCCAGCGCCTTCCACACGTGCAGCATCAGCAGCCGCTGCTGCGGGTCCATCAGCTCCGCTTCCTTCGGCGAGATGTCGAAGAAGAACGGGTCGAAGTCGCCGACCCCGTCCATGAAGCCGCCCGCGATGACGTTCGTGCTGTTCGGGTCCTTGATCGGGTCGCCGTAGTGCTCGCGCCAGTCCCAGCGGTCGGCGGGGACCTCGCCGGTGCAGTCTCGGCCGTCGCGCAGGTTCTCCCAGTACCGGTCGAGGTCGTCGGCCATCGGGAACCGGCCGCTCATGCCGATGACGGCGATCGGCTCGGGCACCGGGCGAGTGGTGGCGGCGGATTCGGCGAGGGGTGCCGGTGCCGGTTCCGGTCTTGGTGCGGGTGCCGGTTCCGGCGCGGGCGCGACCTGCACGGCGTGCTCGGCGAGCAGGTGGTCGGCCACCTCGCCGAGCGTCGGGTGCTCGAAGAACAGCGTCGGCGCCAGCGACAGGCCGTACGCGGCGTTGAGCTCGTCGGCGAAGCCGGTCAGCGTCAACGAGTCGAAGCCGAACCGGGTGAGCTCGGCGTCGGCGGTGATCCGCTTCGCCGGCACGTCCAGCAGCACCGCGACCCGCTCGATCAGCTCCCGGACCAGTGCCTTGCGCACGGTCCCCCCGGTGTCGGCGGGGGAGTCGGGCTCGCGCCGGGCCGGTGGGTTCAGCGACCCGAACTCGTGGTCTTCGAGGAGGTGATCCACGACCTCTCCCAGGGTTGGACGTTCGATGAAGGACTTGGGGGCGACGGTGCCGCCGTGCGCCGCTTCGACCCGCCCGGCGAGCGCGGTCAGCGACACCCGGTCGAAGCCGTAGTCGGCGAGTTCCACGTCCGGGTCGATCTCGTCGGCGCGCACGCCCAGCACCGCCGCGGCGTGCCCGACGAGTTCGGCGAGCAGGCTCGCGCGGTCCGGATCCCCCTCCGCCGCAACGGTTTCCGGCCCGGAGAGCAGCGTGGCCTCGATCCGCGCCCGGTCCCCGCAGATCGCCAGCACGTGCGGTTCACCGCTGCCCCACGCCCGGTGCAGCGCGGTCACGCCCTGCTCGGGACGCATCGGGACCATGCCGACCTCGGCGCGCATCCGGGCGGCGGTGGCGTCGTCCACGCCCATCCCACCGGTCGCCCACAGCGGCCAGCCGACCACGAGGGTCCGGCCGCGCCGCGCCCCCCGGGCCCGCAGCTCCTCGCGGTGCGGCGCGTAGGCATCCAGGAACGCGTTCGCCGCCGCGTAGTCGCCCTGCCCGGTGTTGCCGAACGCGGACAGCGAGGAGAAGCCGCAGAACACGTCCAGGTCCACCTCGGCCGTGGCGGCGTCCAGGTTCGCGAACCCGGTGGCCTTCGCCGCGAGCACCTCGCGTACCTCGGCGGGGTCCTTCCGCGCGAGGTAGCCGTCCCGCAGCACCCCGGCCAGGTGCAGCACGCCGTGCAGCGCGCCGTGCTCGGCCAGCACCTCCCGCACGCAGCGCTCGACCTGCGCGCGGTCGGCGACGTCGAGCGGGCGGTAGCTCGGGTGCGCGCCGGCGTCGGCGAGCTCGCGCAGCAGCTCCGCAGGCCCCTGCGCGGACCGCCCGGCCAGCACCAGCCGCGCGCCGGGTGCGCGGGCCGCGATCGCGCGGGCGAAGGTGGCGCCGAGCCCGCCGGCACCACCGGTGATCAGGTAGGTGCCACCGGCCCGCCACGGCACGACCTCCGGTGCGTCGTCCAGCGCGCTCCAGCGCGGCACCTCGCGGTGCTCGCCGTCGCGGCGCACCACCACCACGTCGGTCGCGGCTTCGGCGCGCAGCAGCGCGGCCAGGTCCGCGACACCGAACGGGGTGGCGACCTCGACGAGCTGGGTGCGCAGCTTCGGGTGCTCCAGGCGGGCGGTGCGCAGCAGTCCGGCGAGCGCGGCGGAGATCCGCCCGGCACCGGCGGCGGGCACCACGACCTGCAGCAGCACCGGTCCGTCGCGCAGCGCGGAGATCGCCGCGCGCAGCCGGGCCAGCACCGACTCGGCCTGCGCGGTGAAGCGTTCCGCGAGGTCGTCGGCGTGCGGGAGTGCCGCGCAGCGGACGCCGAGCCGGTCCTGCAGCGCCTGCGGGTCGACGCCCGCCCCGGCCAGCAGCACTTCGCGGCGGGCCGGTGCTTCGGTGGTGGCGGTCGCCGGTTCGGGGCGCCAGCCGACGTGCACCAGGGTCGGTTCGGCGTCGGCGGCCGGGTTCCCGAGTTCCGCCGGGTCAGCGGTTCCGGCCGTTCCGGCGGATCGGGCGGAGCCGGCAGGTCGGGTGGTTCCGGCCGCCCCGGTGACCCCGGCCGCTTCGGCGGGCGGGACCGTCCCGGAGGTCCGATCGGCCCCGGCGGGCTCCTCGGCCGGCAGCAGCCGGGCGGTGAACCCGAGCAACCGCACGCACACCGCGCCGTCCTCGTCGCACAGCTCGACGTCCATCCGCCGCACCGCGCCACCGCCGTCCGCCGCGGCCGGGCGCACCACGGCGTACCCGGCGGCCGGGCTCGGCGCGTGGACGCGCACGTCCTCCAGCACGAACGGCAGCGCGGCGGCGACCTCGCCGGCCCCGGTCAGCGACAGCCCGAGGGTGGCCTGCACGGCCGCGTCCAGCACCGCCGGGTGCAGCGCCCAGTCCGCCCCGTCCCGGGCCGCGTGCGGCAGCCGCAGCCGGGCGACCACGAGCCCGTCGCCGACGTGCAGCTCCTGCACGCCGCGGAAGGCGGGGCCGTAACCGATGCCCATCCGGTCGAAGTGCGCGTAGAACTCGGTGTGCTCGATACGCCGCGCGCACGCCGCGCGCAGCGATGCGACGTCCAGGTGCCCGCCCGGCTCCGCCGGACCGGCCTCCACGAGCCCCTGACCGTGCTTCCCGGCAGCGGTGCTGATCTCGAAGGTGTGGCCGCCACCCTGCTCGCGCAGCGCGATGCGCAACCGCACCGGTCCGGGAACCTGCAACGGCCGGGACCACACGACGTTGCGCAGCCGCGGGTGCTCGACGCCCGCCGCGCGGGCCGCCTGCACCGCCGACTCCAGGTAGGCCACCCCGGGCAGCACCGGCACCGAGCGCACCCGGTGGTCGGCGAGGAAGAACTCGCGTCCGGTCAGCTCGACCGCGTCCCCGGCCAGCGGGGATCGCGCGACCCGGCTGGTGCCGGGCCAGTACCGCTCCCCGGCGAACGGGTAGGGCGGCAGCGGCGTGATCCGGAACCCGCCGTCGGCGAACAGCGGCGCGAAGCGGAAGTCAAGCCCCTGTGCGAAGAACTCGGCGAGTTCGATCAGCGCGGGCCGGGAACCGTCGCGGAGCAGCCCGTCGACGCGCGCCGGCACGGCCGGGTCCCGGCGGCGGTGGCCGTCGGCGGTGGTGCCGGTGACGACCTGTTCGGCGGTGCCCGCGCGCAGCCACTCCCGCAGCGCGGAGATCAGCTGCGCGCGGTCGGCGACCACCGCGGCCCACCGGTGCGCGCAGTGCCTGCGCCCGGTGGCCAGCGAGTAGGACACGTCCCCGAGGTCCAGCTCCGGGTGCTGCTCGGCGTGCGCGAGCAGCCGTTCGACCTGGCTGCGGCGCACCTCCTCGTCCTGCCCGGACAGCACGACCAGCCACGCGGGGCGCGCGGCGTGCCCGGCCGGCCGGGGCGGGGCCTGCTCCAGCACGGCGTGCACGTTGGTGCCCGCGGCGCCGAACGAGCTCACCGCCGCCCGGCGCGGCCCGGTCGCGGGCTCCGGCCAGGACCGCAGCTCGGTGTTCACGTAGAACGGGCCGCCGTCCAGCCGGATCTCCGGGTTGATCTCGTCGAAGTGCAGCGTCGGCGGCAGCTGCTCGTGCTCCAACGCGAGCAGCACCTTGAGCACCCCGGCGACCCCGGCGGCGAACTGGGTGTGGCCCACGTTCGTCTTGATCGACCCCAGCGCGGTCCCGGCCGCGGGCGCATCGCCGAAAACGGCGCGCAGCGCGGCGAACTCGATCGGGTCGCCGAGCGGGGTGCCGGTGCCGTGCGCCTCGACGAGCTGCACGCTCGCCGGGTCGATGCCGGTGCGCTCGTACACGCGGCGCAGCAACCGTTCCTGCGATCCGGCGCTGGGCGCGGTCAGCCCGTTGGTGGTGCCGTCCTGGTTCACCCCGGAGCCGCGGATCACGCCGCGCACGTGGTCGCCGTCGCGCAGCGCGTCGGACAGCCGCTTGAGCACCACCACCCCGGCGCCCTCACCGGGCACGAAACCGTCGGCGCGGGAGTCGAAGGTGTGGCAGCGCCCGCGGGTGGAGAGCATGTTCGCCCGCACCGCGGACCGGTAGAAGATCGGCGTGGACTGGACGAACACGCCCCCGGCCAGCGCCATCGAGGTGTTCCGCTGCCGCAGGTCCTGGCAGGCCTGGTGGATGGCCACCAGCGAGCTGGAGCAGGCCGTGTCCACCGAGATCGCCGGTCCCTGCAGGTCCAGGAAGTAGGAGATGCGGGAGGCGATGACCGAGGAGATGTTGCCCCACAGCGCCTGCGGCGGCGCGTCGTCGCCGAGCAGCTGCTGGTAGTCGCTGGGCGGCCCGCCGACGTAGACGCCGCAGCCGCTGCCGTCGAGCCGTTCCCCGGCGTGGCCGGCGTCTTCGAGGGCGTGCCAGCACTCCTCCAGGAAGAGGCGCTGCTGCGGGTCGGTGCAGGCGGCCTCCTTGCCGGACATGCGGAAGAACCAGGCGTCGAACCGGTCGATGTCCTCGACGAAGCTGCCCTGCTGCCGCGCCCCGTCGGGGCCGAGTTCGGCGGTGAGGTCCCAGCGGGTGACGTCGCCGACGAGGTCGTCGCCCGCGGCGAGGTGGCCCCACAAGACCTCGGCGTCCGGGGACCGGGCGAAGCGGGCGGCGAGGCCGATCACGGCGATCGGTTCGTCCTGCTGGGGATTCGCCGCGGAGTCCGATGTGGACTCCGCGGGGCGCGGACCATCAGTCGTCCCGTTCTCGACGACACCGCCCGCGCCGTGGCCGTTCGGGCTCGTTCCGCTCGGTGCGGAACCGTTCGTGCCGTGGCCGTTCGAGTACGTCCCGTTCCCCGCGAAGCCGCCGGTCCCGTGGCCGTTCGAGTACGTCCCGTTCCCCGCGGAACCGCCGGTCCCGTGGCCGTTCGAGCTCGACCCGTTCCCCGCGGAACCGTTCGTGCGGCCGGCGACCTCGGACTCGGCGGCCGTCGCACCGGCCGACACGTCGAACCCGTTGGCGGGCAACGAGTTCAGCGCGTGCTCCTCGGGTTCGGCGAGCGAGCCGCGCAGGACGGCGGCGTGCGCGTCCAGCAGGTGCGCCACCAGCCGTTCCAGCGAACTGTGCTCGAACAGCGCCGTGCTCGGCAGGTCCACGCCGAGCGCCGCGTTGACCGCCCGCACCAGCTTCACGCTGAGGATCGAGTCCACGCCGAAGTCGGAGAAGGACGCCTGCGGGTCGATCTCGTCGGGTTCCATCATGAGCACCCGGGACAGCTCGCCGAGCACCCGCTCGCCGACCAGGTAGCGCAGCGACGCCTCGTCCAGCGCGAGCCGCGGCACCCGGTCGTCCTGCTGTTCCCCTTCCGCAGCAGCGGATCCGCGACCCGAGCGCTTCGGCAGCGCACCCGGCACCCAGTAGCTCTTGCGCTGGAACGGGTAGGCGGGCAGCGGCGTGCGCCGCACGTCCAGCCCGGCGAACAGCGGCGCGAAGTCCACCGCCGCACCGGACAGGTACCGGTCCCGCACCGCCTCGTGCCCGGGATCGCCCGCGACGGGCGCGCCGTCCAGCCACGCGGCCAGCTGCCGCAGCAACGATTCCCGGCCGGCGGCGACGAACGCGACCCGGTGCGCGAAGTGGTCGCGGCCCTGCGCGAGGGTGCGGGCCACGTCGCCGAGCACCGCCTCCGGCGCGAGCTCCAGGTGCGCCCGCAGGTCCGCGACGCGCTGCCGCAGCGGGGCCTGCTGCGGGGCGGAGAGCACGAACAGGTGGGTGCCGCCCGCATCACCGCGCGTCGGGGCCGGGACGTCCTCGACGACCAGGTGCCCGTTGGTGCCGCTGAACCCGAACCCGCTGAGCCCGGCGGTGCGGCGCCCGCGGGAGTTCGGGAGCCACGGCCGCAGCTCGGTGTTCACCCGGAACGGTCCGCCGTCCAGCCGGATCGACGGGTTCAGCTCGTGGAAGTGCAGCGAGGCCGGGATCTGCCGGTGCCGCAGCGACAGCACCAGCTTGAGCAGCCCGGCGACGCCGGCGGCCGAGGTGGTGTGCCCGAGGTTCGTCTTGATCGAGCCGAGCGCGATCGGGCCGGGCGCCCCGGCGAACGCGGCGGACAGCGCCTGGCACTCCAGCGGATCGCCGAGCTGGGTGCCGGTGCCGTGCGCTTCGATGACGCCGATCTCCGCCGGGTCGATGCCGAAGTCCTCGTGCACCTGCCGGATCAGGCGTTCCTGGGACAGCGCGCTGGGCGCGGTGATCCCGTTGGTGGCGCCGTCCTGGTTGACCGCCGAGCCGCGGATCACGGCGTGCACGTGGTCGCCGTCGGCGAGCGCGTCGGACAACCGGCGCAGCACCACCACGCCCACGCCCTCACCGGGCACGAACCCGTCGGCGGCGGCGTCGAAGGTGTGGCAGCGCCCGGTCGGCGACAGCATGCCGCCGCGCCCGGTGGCGAGCTGGGTGCCGGGGGTGGTGGTGACGCTGACCCCGCCGGCGAGGGCGAGCTCCGTCTCCCCCGCCCACAGGCTCTGGCAGGCCAGGTGCACCGCGACCAGCGAGCTGGAGCAGGCGGTGTCCACCGCGATCGCCGGGCCGTGCAGGTTCAGGTGGTAGGCGACGCGGCCCGGCACCACCGACGGCGCGTTGCCCCACGCCGCCTGCGCGGGCGGGGCCTCGTCGAACCGGTCGGCGTAGTCGCCGCCGGTGCAGCCGACGTACACGCCGCAGCGGCGGCCGCTGAGCTCGGCGCTCGCGTGCCCGGCGTTCTCCAGCGCCGCCCACGCCTGCTCCAGCAGCAGCCGCTGCTGCGGGTCGGTGTAGGTGGCTTCGATGCCGGTGAGGTTGAAGAAGTTCGCGTCGAACTCGTCGATGCCGTCCAGGAAGCTGCCCGCGCGGCAGTCCAGGTCGTCCACATCGGACAGGTCCCAGCGCTCGATCGGTCCGACCAGGTCGTCACCGGCGGCGAGGTGCCGCCACAGCGCGTCCACGTCGGGAGATCCGGCGAACCGGCCGCTGATGCCGACGATGGCGATGGGTTCCCGGGTGCCGCGGAATTGCGCCGCGGGTGCGGCGGTGCTCGGGTCCGGTGCGCCCGCCGAGGTTCGTCCGGCCGCGACGGCGGATTCCGCTGCCCGGTCGGTCGATTCGCCGGCCGGAACAGTGGATTGCCCCGCCGGGAAGGAGGATTCCGCTGCCGAGAAGGAGGATTCACCGACCAGAACGGAAGATTCCCTTACCTGGGCGCCATTTTCCGCCGCCCGAGCGGCCGGTTCCGGCACGGCGGGCAGCTCCGGCGCGTGCTCGGCGGCGATGTGCGCGGCGAGCTGCGCGACGCTGCGGTAGTCGAAGATGACCGTGGTCAGCAGATCCACGCCCAGTTCCTCGTTGAGCCGCTGCACGAACTTGGCGCCGACGATGGAGTCCAGCCCGTAGTCGGCGAACGCCTGCTCCAGGCCGATCCGCTCGGCGGGCATCCGCAGCGCCTCGGCGAGCGCGGCCAGCACCACGTCGCCGACCGTCGTGGTCGCCCGCTCCACGACCGGTGCGGCCTGCGCGGCCTGCGCGGCGACCGGCGCGAGCTCGGTCACCTGCGGTTCTCCCCTCGGCGCACGGGCGAGCCCGTCGCTGTGCGCGACGACGATCTGCTGGCCCAGCGCCAGCGCGTCCGCCGCCGGGTGCGCCAGCCCGGTGAAGCCCTCCTGGTGCAGCACCCGCCGCCAGCTCTCCGGCGACAGCGCGGGGCTGCCGGGCACGCGGAGTTCGGCGTCGTCGTAGAGCCACCAGCCGTCCAGCAGCCCGAACGTGAGGTGGTTGACCAGGTAGAACCCGCTGATCTCGTTGAGCGCCAACAGCCCGCCGCCGCGCAGCAGCGCCTTCGCGTGCCGCAGCGCGGGCCGGATGTTCTCCGTCGCGTGCAGCACGTTCGCCGCGATGACCACGTCGTAGGCACCGGCGTCCAGCCCCTGTTCCTGCGGCGGGATGGCCGCGTCGAACAGCCGGTAGCCGAGGAAGTCCCGACCGGGCCCGAAGGTGTCCTGCGCGTTGTGCAGGAACGCCTGCGAGAGGTCGGTGTAGCAGTACTCGGCGAGCCGGATGCCGCTCCGCTCCACCGCGTCCAGCACCGGTCCGGTGGTGCCGCCGGTGCCCGCGCCGACCTCCAGCACCCGCAGCGGGGCGGCCGGGTCGGCGGCCCGCCTGGCGCGCAGGTGCGCCACGACCTGCTCGGCGAGGACCGCGTTGAAGTGCTCGGCGACCCGGTTGTCCCGGTACACCCCGGCGACCAGGTCGAACGAGCCCTGCGGGAACAGCACGTCGGTGGCGGTGGTGCGCCCGCGCAGCACGTCGCCCAGCGCGGGCAGGGTGCGCTCCAGCAAACGCAGCGGGGCCCGCAGGTCCGCGTTCAGCTCGGCCCACCGCGGCGCTTCCCGCTGCCAGTCGGCGCGCGCCGCGGCCGCGTCCTCGGTGCCCGGGGCCCAGTTCCCGGCTGCGTCGATCAGCCCGTGCTCGGTGAGGGTGCGCAGCGTCGCGGTCAGCCAGCCGTCGAAGCGGGCGTCGAGGGCCTGCCGTGCCACCAGATCACCGGCCGGGTCCAGCCCGGCCGCGCGCAGTTCGGCGGCGACGCACCGGCTCAGCGCCGCGTCGACCTCGCCCGGCACCGGTCCGGCGTGGTGCTCGGCGAGCGCGGCGGGCAGCGCCACCGGCGCGGGCTCGACGGTCCCGCTCGGCGAGGCGGGGTGCTGCTGCAGGACTTCCCCGGTCAGCGCGCCCTCGACCGGCAGCGGCCTGCCGAGGCGCATGAACCCGATCTGGTCCAGCGGCCCGGCCAGCAGCCGCTCGATGGCCCCCATCGCGGTGGCCGCGTCGATCGGCGCCAGCCCCATCGCGGTCACGTCGCGCAGCAGCTCATCCGGCACGTTGCCCCAGTAGCCCCAGTTCACCACCTTCACCGGGAACCCGAGGGCCTTGCGCAGCTCGGCGGCGCGGGCGTCCTCGAACGCGCAGGCCGCCGAGTAGTGCGCCTGGTTCGCGTTGCGGATGAAGCTCACCAGCGAGGAGATCAGCAGCAGGAAATCCAGCCGGTGACCCGCGAACACGTCCGCGAAGTGCACGCACGGGTCGACCTTCGCGCCGAGCGTCGCGTCCAGTTCGGACTCGGTCATCTCGGCCAGCGGCGTGTGGCTGAACACCATCGCCAGGTGCACCACGCCGTCGATGCGGCCGTGGCGGCGCAGCACCTCGTCCCGCATCCCGGCCAGCGCGGCCGGATCGGCGGCGTCCGCGGACAGGTACTCGGGGGCGCGGCCACCGGCGGCGACCTGCGCGGCCTTCGCCCGGATCGAGTCGTCCTCGGCGCGGCGTCCGACCCACACGACGCGGGCGTCGTGGGCGCGCAGCAGGTACTCGGTGAGCACGACCCCGAGGTCGCCGGCGCCCCCGATGAGCACGTACACGCCGCCCCGGCGCAGCACCGGCTCCGCCGGTGCCGGGACGTCCGCCACCGGCAGCAGCTGCCTGCGCAGGTACTGGCCGCCGCGGCGGGCGAACGGGTGCGCCCGCCGGTCCGCGGGCAGCGCGAACACCTCGGCCGGGACGAACGGTTCGCCGTCGGCGAGGTCCACGGCGCGCAGCCGCCAGTGCGGCTGCTCCTTCGCCAGCCCGCCGAGCAGCCCGTGCAGCCCGGCCTGCGCCGGATCGGCCGTGCCGGTGCCCTCCGGGTCGAAGGCGTCGCGGGTGAGCAGGGTGAGCCCGAGCGGCTCGTCGTCCAGGCCGAGCGCGGTGATCGCGCGCAGCACCCGGAACAGCCGCCGGGTCGCGGTGCGCTGCTCGGCGATCTGCCCGGCCGCGTCCGCCGCGATCCGCGTCGGGAACCGCATGATCACGTGGTCGACGGGGGTGGTGATCCGGTCCGCGTCGTCGGCGCCGAGCTCCACCAGGTGCGGGTGCCGCTCGCGCAGCGCGGCGAGCTCGGCGGGCTCCAGGCCGATGGCGACCAGCCGCGCGTCCCGGGCGGGGAACGGCTTGCCGCGCAGCAGCCGCGCCGGTTCCCACACGGGGTGCAGGGTGAGGTCGCCCGCGGGGATCTCGTGGGGTTTCGCGGTCGGAGTGGTGGAGTTCGGGGTGGCGGGGGTCGAGGTGGCCGAGCTCGAGGTGACGG
>NZ_JAIUJZ010000130.1:0-15976 GCF_020176775.1 Saccharopolyspora sp. 6M | reverse complement strand
ACGTGCCGGGGGCGGGCTCGGCGGTGGGCGGCGGCGCCGCGAGCGACTCCGAGGTGGGGGCGGGTGACGTCCCGGCCTGCGCGTCGTCGTCCCCGCCCGAGCCGCCGAAGAGGACCGCGGTGATCACCACGACCAGCACGACGGCCACCGCGGCGGACAGCGCGACCAGCGGGCCGCGGTTGCGCTTCGGCGGCGGGGGAGGAGGCGGTGGTGGCGCGGCGGCCGGTTGCGGCGGGCGGTCGAAGGTGCCGAAGCCCTGGTAGCGCATGCCGCCCTGGTACGGCGGTCCGCCGACGTGCTGCCCGGGCTGCGCGCCCCAGTTCTCGCGCCTGCCCCAGGCGTCCCCGTTCTCCGGGTAACCCCAGGTTCCCGGCCCGCCAGGTGATGACATGGGCGAGATCCTAGCGAGTGATCGCGGCGCGCCGGACGGCGTTGCGCGCAGCGGTCAGTTCACGCTGGTCTGCTCGGCGAACTCCGCGAACGGTGCCGGGACGGCCCGCAGTTCCCGCAGGAACTGCGCCTCCCGCGCCAGCAGCCGCCGCACGAGCCGCAGCCGGGCCAGCGGATCGGTCTCGGCGAGCAGCGCCTGGCGGTCCTCGGTGCTGAGCACGCAGTCCTCCGCCAGCGCGTAGGAGAGCTCGCCGGGTTCGAGGTCGGCCGCCGCGGGTTCGTAGTGGTCGCCGCGGAGGCCGGTGCCGTGGTAGCGCTCGTGGGCTTCGCGGGCGGCTTCGTCGAGCCTGCTGACGAGCCGCGGGTCCTCGTCGGGTTCGTCGTCGGGGAGCCATTCCACGCGGGCCATCAGGTACGGCGCGGCCTCCCGGTCGATCTGCAGCAGCCGGAACCGGGCCCCGCCCTCCGCGGTGATGTCGTAGCGGCCCTGCGGCAGCTGCTGCACCTGCTGCAGCCGCGCCGAGCACCCCACGTCGTACATCGAGTCGACGTTGTCGTCGCCGACCTCCCAGCCCTGGCGGATGCCGACGACGCCGAAGCGGCGGTCCGGGACGACCTCGTCGACCAGGTCGAGGACCAGCTGCCGGTAGCGCGCTTCGAAGACGTGCAGCGGCAGGTCGGCGCCGGGGAGCAGCACGGTGCTCAGCGGGAACAGCGGGAGCGTGTCGGTCACGACCGCCAACCTACGTCCCGGCCCCGCCGATCGGCCACCACGGCGCACCGGTGAGCTCGGTCGGCGGCCCCGCCGGTCAGGTCCGCTCGGCCGGCGGGCGCAGCACCGCGAACGGATCGGTGATCTCCAGGTCGGGTTGGGTGAAGCGGAACAGCGCGGGCGGCCGGCCCCCGGCGGGTCCGGCGGGCAGGGTGCGGCCGGTGGGTCGCAGCGCGCCGCGGCGGGTGAGGACCCGCTGCAGGTTGGTGGCCGCGACCTCGTAGCCGAGCGCTGCGGAGTAGATGCGGCGCAGTTCGGAGATGGTGAACTCGGCGGGCGCCAGCGCGAACCCGATGTTGGTGTAGGACAGCTTGGCGCGCAGCCGGTCCCGCGCGGCGCGGGTGATGCGCTCGTGGTCGAAGGCGGTGTCGGGGAGGCCGTCGAGCGGGTGCCAGGCGGTGTCGTCGGGGACCTCCGGGTCGACGTCGGCGGGGACCAGCCCGAGGAAGGCGGTCGCGACCGTCCGCCGCCCGGGGACGCGCGCCGGCTCGCTGAACACGGAGAGCTGCTCGACGTGGCTCAGCTTGTGCACGTCGACCTTCTCGGCGAGCTGGCGGCGGATGGAGGTCTCCACGTCCTCGTCGTCGCGGAGCCTGCCGCCGGGCAGCGACCAGCGGTTCCGGTGCGGTTCCCGGGCGCGCTGCCACAACAGCACGTGGAGCAGGCCGTCCTGCGCGCGCAGCACTCCGGCGAGCACTTCGTGAGCGGTATCTCTCCCGTCCGCATGACCTGCGGTGTTACGATGAGGCACGTTTTCGACCCTAAGGCGAAAACTGCTGGGGAGCAAACGGGGGCGCGCGCGACGCGGCGCGCATCGCCGGTGAGGAGGAGAAATGGTGGTCGCCGAACAGCTCGCGCCGTACGCGGGCGTCGAACCGGACCAGGCGTGGGCGCAGGAGGTCCGCAGGCTCGCCGACGAACGCGGCGCCGTCCTGCTCGCGCACAACTACCAGCTGCCCGCGATCCAGGACATCGCCGACCACACCGGGGATTCCCTGGCGCTGAGCCGCATCGCGGCCTCCAGCGACGCCTCGACGATCGTGTTCTGCGGCGTGCACTTCATGGCCGAGACCGCGAAGATCCTCAGCCCCGGGAAGAAGGTCCTCATCCCGGACGAGCGGGCCGGCTGCTCGCTCGCCGACTCGATCACCGCCGAGCAGCTCCGCGCCTGGAAGGCCGAGCACCCCGGCGCCGTCGTGGTCTCCTACGTCAACACCACCGCCGAGGTGAAGGCGGAGACCGACATCTGCTGCACCTCCTCGAACGCGGTGGACGTGGTGCGTTCCATCCCCGCGGACACCGAGGTGCTGTTCTGCCCCGACCAGTTCCTCGGCGCGCACGTCCGCCGCGAGACCGGGCGGGAGAACGTGCACGTGTGGGCGGGGGAGTGCCACGTGCACGCGGGCATCAACGGCGCCGAGCTCGCCGACCGCGCCGCGGCGAACCCGGACGCCGACCTGTTCATCCACCCGGAGTGCGGCTGCGCGACCTCCGCGCTGTACCTCGCGGGGGAGGGCACGTTGCCGCCGGAGCGGGTCAAGATCCTCTCCACCGGCGGGATGCTGGACGCCGCGCGCGGCACCGGTGCCGAGTCGGTGCTCGTGGCCACCGAGGTCGGGATGCTGCACCAGCTGCGCCGCGCCGCGCCCGAGATCGACTTCCGGGCGGTGAACGACCGCGCCTCCTGCCGCTACATGAAGATGATCACTCCGGCCGCGCTGCTGCGCTGCCTGCGCGAGGAGGCCGACGAGGTGCACGTGCCCGCCGACGTCGCCGAACGGGCCCGCGCCTCGGTGCAGCGGATGATCGGCATCGGCAAGCCCGGAGGCGGCGAATGACCTGGGAGGCCCGCGCCGACCTCGTCGTCGTCGGTACCGGGGTCGCCGGGCTCACCGCCGCGCTGCGCGCCCGCGAGCTCGGCCTGCGCACCCTCGTGATCACCAAGGACGCCGCGGCGGCGGGCGGTACCGGCTGGGCGCAGGGCGGCGTCGCGGTCGTGCGCCCCGACGAGCACGACGAGGGCGACAGCGTGCAGCGCCACGTCACCGACACGCTCACCGCGGGCGCCGGGCTCTGCGACGAGCGGGCGGTGCGGGAGATCCTCGCCGACGGGGCGGCCGCCGTGGCGCGGCTGCGCGCGGCGGGCGCGCGGTTCGACGGCACCGGCGGCGCGCTGGCCCGCACCCGCGAGGGCGGGCACACCGCGTTCCGCGTGATCCACGCGGGCGGGGACGCCACCGGCGCCGAGGTGCAGCGGGCGCTGTCCGAGGCGGTCGGCACCGGCGGGATCCCCGTGCTGGAGCGGCATTGCGCGGCGGAACCGGTGCGCGGCGACGGCGGCAACCTCGCCGGGCTCCTCGCGCTCGACCCGCACGGCAACCCCGGAGTGGTGCGCGCCCCCGCCGTGCTGCTCGCCACCGGCGGGCTCGGCAGGCTCTACGCCGCGACCACGAACCCCGAGGTGGCCACCGCCGACGGGATCGCGTTCGCGCTGCGGGCCGGGGCCACCGCGGCCGACCTCGAATTCGTCCAGTTCCACCCGACGGCGCTGCACGTGCCCGGCGCTCGCGGCCGCCGCCCGCTGGTCACCGAGGCGGTGCGCGGCGAGGGCGCGGTGCTGCTGGACGCCCGCGGCGACCGGATCATGGCCGGGGTGCACCCGCTGGCCGACCTGGCGCCGCGGGACGTGGTCGCCGCGGAGATCGACCGGCGCATCGCCGAGACCGGTGCCGAGTGCGCCTACCTGGACGCCACCGGCATCCCGGAGTTCGCCGCCCGGTTCCCCACCGTCTTCGGGTCCTGTCGCGCCGTCGGGGTCGACCCGCGGCGCGAACCGATCCCGGTGACCAGCGCCGCGCACTACTCCTGCGGCGGCGTGGTGACCGATGTGGACGGTCGGACCGGGGTGGCCGGGCTCTACGCGGCGGGCGAGGTGGCGCGCACCGGCCTGCACGGGGCGAACCGGCTCGCGTCGAACAGCCTGCTCGAAGGCCTGGTCGTGGGGGGCCGGGCCGCCGCGGCGGGGGCCCGCGACCTGCGCGGCGGGCTGCTCGCGGCCCGCAGGCCGGTGCTGCCGCCGGTCCCGGCCGCCGCCGTCGTGGACCGCGAGCTGCTGCAGCGCACCATGACCGCGCACGCGGGGATCGGCCGCACCGGGGACGGTCTCGCGGCGGCCCGCGCGACGCTGGACAAGGCGGGCATCGTCCGTCCACTACGGACTCGCGAGGCGGTGGAGGACGCCGCTCTGGCGCTCACCGCGCAGGCGCTGCTCGCCGCCGCCGAGGCCCGCACCGAATCCCGCGGCAGCCATCGCAGGCGTGATCATCCGGCGCGCGACGACGTACGCTGGCGGCGCAGCGTCGCGCTGCGCCTGGACGTGTCCGGCTGGCTGTTCCGCACCGACCGAGAACCCCCGAGGAGCGTGGCATGACCCTGTCCGAGGTGACCACCGGCCACCTGCGCGCCGCCGGACTCGACCCGCAGGAGGTCCGGACCCTGGTGCGGGCCGCGCTCGCCGAAGACCTGCGCTACGGGCTCGACGTCACCACCGAGGCCACCGTGCTCGTCGACGCCATCGCCGAAGCCGCCTTCCGGGCGCGCCCCGCCGGGGTCGTCGCGGGCATCCCCGTGGCCCGCGCGGTGCTCGACGAGGTGCTCGGCGCGGACGGCTACAAGGTGCTGCACAGCCGCGGCGACGGCGACATGATCATGCCGGGGGAGAGCGCGCTGAGCGTGCACGCGCCGGTGCGCGGGCTGCTCACCGCCGAGCGCACCGCGCTGAACCTGCTCTGCCACCTCTCCGGCATCGCCACCGCCACCGCCGAGTGGGTCCGCGCCGTGGAGGGCACCGGCTGCCGCATCCGGGACAGCCGCAAGACCCTGCCCGGGCTGCGGGTGCTGCAGAAGTACGCGGTGCGCTGCGGCGGCGGGGTGAACCACCGGATGGGCCTCGGCGACGCCATGCTGATCAAGGACAACCACGTGGTGGCCGCCGGATCGGTGGTGGAGGCGCTGCGGGCCTGCCGCGACCATGCGCCGGAACTGCCCCTCGAAGTCGAGGTGTCCACGCTGGAGGAGCTGGACGAGGTGCTGGAGGAGGGCGCCGAACTCGTCCTGCTCGACAACTTCACGCCGCAGGACTGCGCCGACGCGGTGCGCCGCACCGAGGAGATCTCGCCCGGCACCGAACTGGAGGCCTCCGGCGGGCTCACCCTCGACGTGGCCCGCACCTACGCCGAGACCGGGGTGCACTTCCTCGCCGTCGGCGCGCTCACCCACTCCTCGCCCGCGCTGGACATCGGCCTGGACATGTGACCGGCCGGGCCGCCCCGGCGCGCCGATCAGCACCGCCGGGCGGCCCCGGGACCTGATCGAAACCGCCGGGCCGCCCCACGGCCGATCAGCACCACCGGGCCGCCCCGTGGCCGATCAACACCGCCGGTGCGCCCTGCAACCGATCAGCACCGCCGGTGCGGCCCGGGCCGGTCAGAACCGCCGGTTCGCCAGCACCGGGATGCTGGCCCGCGCCTGCTCGACCGCGGCCGGGTCCAATTCGGCGACCAGCACGTCCGGTGCGTCGCCGAGCTGCGCGTGCACCGTCCCGACCGGCGTGGCCACGGTGCTGAACCCGATGCCGGTCGGCGCCTTGCCGCTGGCCTCGATCCCCGCGGTGCGCGGATCGCCCTGGCCGCACGCCACCACCCAAGAGGTGCTGTCCAGCGCGCGGGCCCGCACCAGCAGCTCCCACTGCTCGCGCTTGCCCTCGCCGGCGCCCCAGGAGGCCGCGGTGACGATCACCGAGGCACCCCGGTCGGCCAGCGCCGCGTACAGCCCGGGGAAGCGCACGTCGTAGCAGGTCGTCACGCCCACACCGGTGCCGCCGATGTCGACCACCAGCGGCTCCGCGCCGGGCGCGACCGTGCGCGACTCGGCGAAGCCGAACGCGTCGTAGAGGTGGATCTTGTCGTAGTGCGCGTCCACGCCCGGCCCGGTGACCAGCAACGTGTTCGCCACCCGCCCGTCGTCGGCCGGGGTGAACATGCCCGCGACCACGACGAGGCCGGCGTCCGCGGCCAGCCGGCGCACCTCGGTGGCCCACGGGCCGTCCAACGGCTCCGCGATCGGCCCCAGCGGGATGCCGAAGCAGGCCATGGTGGCCTCCGGGAAGACCGCGAGCTCCGCGCCCGCCTCCGCCGCCCGGCGGACGCCGTCGGCGACCAGCTCCAGGTTCGCCGCCGGATCAGGGGTGGACACGATCTGGCACAGCGCGACGCGCATGGGTTCCGCCTCTCTTCGCCTCTGCCTGGTTGTATACCAAGGATATGCAAGACTGGGACGGCATCGTCCCGCCGCGCAAGGAGCCGCCGTGACCTCGGGCCGCCAGCTCGCCTACGACCACCTCAAGGACACCGTGCTCAGCGACCCCGCGATGCAGGGCAGCTTCGTCAACGAGCAGTCCCTCGCCGACGCCATCGGCGTCTCCCGCACCCCGATCCGGGAGGCCCTGCTGCTGCTCGCCGCCGAGGAGCTCGTGCAGCTGGTCCCCAAGCGCGGCGCCTACATCGCGCCCGTCGCCGGGCGGGAGATCCGCGAGCTGTTCGAACTGCGCGGGATGATGGAGCGCTACGCCGCGCAGCGCACCCTCGAACTCGGCACCGCCCCGGTCCAGGAGATGAGCGGCGAACTCGATCGGCAGCGCGAGCTGCGCGCCGCCGAGGACGCCAGGGCCTTCATCGACCTCGACCACCGCTTCCACGCCGCGCTGGTGCGGGCCGTCGGCAACGACATGCTCACCAAGAACTACGACGGGCTGCGCGCCCGCCAGGTCCGCGCGGGCATCGTGGCGCTGTTCTCCGCGCGGAACCGGCGCGAGGCCGTCGTCGACGAGCACGACACGATCCTCGCCGCGCTCGCCGACGGCGACACCGCGGCCGCGCACGCCGCGATCACCGCGCACCTGGACGCTACGCAGCACGTGCTGCTCGCGGGCTGATCGCCAACCCGAGCAAGGTCACCGCGCAGGTCGCGAACAGGTAGCAGGCGGGCGCGACCCAGCTGTCGAAGTACGCGAACAACGAGGTGAACAGCAGCGGCGCCAGCGCACCGCCGATCACCCCGGCCAGCGTGTACGCCAGCGAGCAGCCGGTGTAGCGCAGCCGGGTGCTGAACTGCTCCGACACGAACGCCGCCTGCGGCCCGTACATCAGCGAGTGCCACAGCAGGCCGACGACCACGCCCAGCACCAGCAGCGGCGCCGAACCGCCGCCGATCAGCGGGAAGAAGGCGAACGGCCACACCGCGCCGCCGATCGCGCCGATCGCGTACACCCGCCGCCTGCCCCAGTGGTCCGACAGCCACCCCGCGGCCGGGATCAACGCCAGCTGGCAGGTCGACCCGAGCATCACGCCGGTGACCGCCCAGCTCTGCGGGAGCCCGAGCTCCTTCGTCACGTAGGTCAGCACGAACACGGTGAACAGCGCGTAGAGCACGTCCGGGCCGACCCGGGACAGGATCGCGGAGATCAGCGCCCGCGGTTCCTCGGTGAACACCTCGCGCAGCGGCGCCGAGGCCTGGTCGCCGGAGCGCTGCAGCTCGCGGAACACCGGCGTCTCCTCCAGCTTCACCCGGATCCACAGGCCGAAGACCACCAGCACCGCGGAGAGCAGGAACGCGACCCGCCAGCCCCAGGACAGGAACTGCTCCGAGGTGAGGGTGGCGGCCAGCACCGCCAGCACCCCGTTGGCCAGCAGGTTGCCCGCGGGCGGTCCGACCTGGGCGGCGGAGGCCCAGAAGCCGCGCCGCTTGTCGTCGCCGAACTCGCTGGACAGCAGCACGGCGCCGCCCCACTCGCCGCCGATGCCGACGCCCTGGGCGAAGCGCAGCACCACCAGCAGCACGGCACCCCACGCACCGACCTGGCCGTGCGTGGGCAGCAGCCCGATGAGCACGGTCGCGATGCCGGTGAGCAGCAGCGTCGTGACCAGCACCTGCTTGCGGCCGAGGACGTCGCCGAGCCTGCCGAACACGAACCCGCCCAGCGGCCGGGACAGGTACCCGACGGCGTAGGTGGAGAACGCCAGCAGCGTGCCGGACAGCGGGTCGTGGCTGGGGAAGAACAGGTCGCCGAACACCAGCGCGGAGGCCACCGAGTAGGCGGCGAAGTCGTACCACTCCAGGGAGGTCCCGGACAGCGCGGCGATGAACGCCTTGACCAGGTCCTTGCGCGGTGGGCGGGCGGGTGCGTCGGGGAGCGCTTGACTCATCGGCGGTCCTTGTCGAGGCGGTTCGTCACATCGGTCGTGTCGTCCGGCGAATCGGTGATACGAACTGTATACAAGAAGTATGCTGATCGGGAGGGTCTGATGTTTCCGCTTCGTTTCGATGTGGCAGGCACGTCCGTCGAGGTGCCGGTGCGCACCCTGCTCAACGCCGGGTACGCCGGGCGCAGCCAGGACGACGTGGCCGCGCACGTCGCCGAACTCGCCGAGCTCGGCGTGCCCGCGCCCACCCGCACGCCCTGCCTCTACCCGGTCGCGCCCTACCTCGCCATGCAGACCGGCGAGGTGCCCGCGCAGCACGGCCGCACCTCCGGCGAGGCGGAGTGGGCGCTGGTCATCGCCGGGCCCCGAGAGGAGGACGTGCTGCTCACCGTCGCCTGCGACCACACCGACCGGGCGCTCGAAGTGCACGGCGTGGCCTGGAGCAAGCAGGCGGGGCCGGACGTGCTCGGGTCCCGGGCCTGGCGGCTCGTGGACGTCGCCGACCGGATCGACTCGCTGACCCTCAGCGCGCACGTCGGCGGGCGGCGCCTCCAGCACGGCTCGCTCGGCGAGCTGCTCACGCCCGCGTACTGGCTGGACGAGCTGCGCGGGCTCGGCCTGGCCGAGGAGGGCACGGTGCTGCTGTCCGGCACCATCCCGATGGACGCCGAAGTGGACCAGTTCGCGGGCCCGTGGCGCGTCGAACTGGCGGACCCGGCGACCGGCGACGTGCTGACCTGCGAGTACACCGTCCGGCAGCTGCCGGAGCCGATCGCCTAGCGCGCCACTCCCGAGCGCGGTCGCACGATCGTGCCCGATCTCGCGGACCGGTCGGCCGGTGCCGGCCGCCCGGTCGCCGCGGGAGCCCCGCCGGGTGCGCGGGCTGCTTGCCCTGCGGGGGTGTCCGCCGTCATGCTCGGCGGCACCGCGGCGGCCCGGGGCCGGTGAAGCCCGAGGTGCCGCGAAGCCGGGCCGCCACCGGGCACGTGGTCGGAATGTGATCCGGCCGATGTGGCATCGTGACTCCCTGCAAGTTCACGACGCCCCGTCGTGAACGGTGCCAGGAGCAGCACACGAAGAGGGAGACAGACGTGAGCGACAGCGGCGAGGGCACCACTTTCATGCAGTGGCGCGAGCGGGCGCAGTCGGAGGTCCAGGAGGAGCGGCCGCAGCTGCGGGCCGTGCTGATCACGGCCGCGGTCGTGGTCCTGGTCGGCATCCTCGTGGGTGTCGTCGTGCTCCTGCTGTCCTGATCGTTCGTCCGGGCGTTTCGGGGGCGCCCGGATGGTCGGAGCCGGTGTGGGCGCGGTTCTCGGAACCCGCCCGCCGGTCTCGATGGGCCGGGAGGCCGCCTCCGATGCTCGGATGCCGTGAGAATTCTTGGCGGTCGTGGCTGATTCCCACTGGATACAGCCCGATCAAGTGATGACGAACCCGTGTTCGAATCGGAACACTGGGTGTCATGGAATCCACGATCTCGCCCTCGGCGATCGGCCACCGGTCCGCACCGCGCTCTTCCGCGCTGCCCGGGCTCCGCGCGTCCGGTTCCGCCTTCCGGTCCGCCGCGCTCAGATCCGCCGCGCTCGTGTCGGCCGCACTGCTGTCGGCCGCGTTCCGGGCCGCCGCCCTCCACACCGCGATGTCCCGGTACACGGCGTGCCGACGTGGCGCCGTGCGGCTCGTGCCGCCCGCCATACCGGACCGGATGAGCGGAAGCGGCGGTCTCCCGCCGCCCGGATCACGACCGTGCCGACGGTCGCACGCCTACCGCGGACCAGCCGCTGCCCACGGCGGCGCGGACCTCCGCGCCCACCGGGACGTCCGGTCGCCAGTCGACCACCGGCACCACTCCCGGCGGGACCAGCGCCCAACCGGCCATCAGCTCCCCGGCCTGCTCCGCGGGCCGCAGGCTCAGCGGGGTCGGGGTCCGGTCGTAGATGCGCAGCCCCTCCACCACCTGCGTCGAGGTCAAGCCCGCGCCGGAGGCGTGGCTGACCGCCAGCACGCTGCCCGGGGCGCAGGCGTCCCGGTAGGTCGCGAGCACTCCGGTCGGGCCGGATTCGTCCGGGATGAAGTGCAGCACCGACAGCGCCAGCACCGCCACCGGCTCGCGCAGGTCCAGCAGCCGCCGCACCCCGGCGGCGGCGAGCACGTCCGCCGGGTGTGCCAGGTCGGCCTGCGTGACGCTCACCCGCGGCTCCGCCTGCAACAGCCGACGCGCGTGCGCGACCGCCACCGGCTCGTGGTCCACGTAGGCGATCACCGCGTCCGGATCCCCCTGGTGCGCGACCTCGTGCACGTTGCCGACCGTCGGGATCCCCGAACCCAAGTCCAGGAACTGGCGGATGCCGCGCTCCACGCAGAACCGCACGACCCGGCGCAGGAAGGACCGGTTCTCGCGGACTCCGACGCGGGTCTCGGGGAGCAGTTCCAGCTGCTTGCGGGCTGCCCCGCGGTCGGCGGGGAAGTTCTGCGTCCCGCCGAGGAAGTAGTCGTACATGCGTGCCGCGTTCGGCCGATGCAGGTCGAGCTCGCCGTGGATGTCGGCCAGCTCCCCGACGCGTTCGTCCTCGTTGATCGCGAACTCCTTCCCGGCCGGGCCGATGCTCGCGCGCGTACCGCTCGGCCCTTCGAACGGGAAGAGCCCGGACGCCCCACGGGCATCCGGGCTCTCCAGCACCGTGCGAACCGCGGCTCAGGCGCCGGCTTCGCGGAGCACGATGTCCACGGCGCCGTCGTTGCGGGCGGTTTCTCGCTCGATCACGTCACCCGGCGGGTAGAACCCGTCGAGGCCACCGTCGGAGGGGTACATCTCCAGGGTGAACGCGAGGATCTTGTGCTTGCCCCACATCCAGTCGAGGCTGTCGCCGTCGGTGGTGTAGAGGTCGCTGGACTGCTGCGGGGTGTAGCCGTTGGTCTCCGCCATCTCGGTGCCGACCTTCTCGAACCGGTCGAACTCCTCCTGGGTCATCCCCTCGGTCACGTCGTCCTGGGTGTGCCCGAACGGCCACAGCACCAGCTCCGAGAAGGTGTGGAAGTCGATCGCCGACTTGATCTGCTGCTCACCGCCGATCACGCGGGAGTCGATGAAATCGGCCAGCGCCTTCGTCTCCGGCGCGGAGAACGCCTCGGTGCCGCGGTAGGTCTCGTCCTGCGGGTCGTCGCTGGCACCGCCGCAGCAGCCCCACAAGTAACCCCAGTTGCGGTTCAGGTCGGTACCGCTGTCCTGCCGGTTCTTCCGCCAGCCCTGGTACTCGCCGGACTCCACGTCGTAGGTGGAACCGTCCACGTTCACCGACGGGACGATCCACACCTCGCGGCTGTCCACGTTCTCCTTGACCGCGGGGTCGTCGGCGTAGCCGTCGGTGAGCCGGTTCGCGATCTGCAGGCACATCTCGGTGGTGAGGTGCTCGCGCGCGTGCTGGTTGCAGTCGAACAGGACCTCCGGCTCGTCCTCGTCCTCCGCGACGTTGCCGCTGATCTTGAGCAGCGGGATGTCCCGGCCCTCGAAGCTCTCGCCGAGGCTGGACTTGGCGGCGATGTCCGGGTGGTCCGCGACGATCGCGTCGAGCTCGGCGACCATCTCGTCGTAGTTGTGGTACGCCTCGTCGCCGGGCGGGAAGTCCCGCGGCGTCGCCTTCTGCCGCAGCTCGAAGCCCTGCGCGCGCAGCTGTTCCGCCTGCGCCGCGGTGGCCTCCACCGTCGCCACGCCGTCCTTCGCGCCGAGGACCTGGGCGCCGGAGGCGTTGATGTCGGTACGGGTCCGGCTGTCGGTGTTCGGTACCGAGTACACCCCGCTCGCCGCCGCGGCCGCGGATGCGGGGCCCGAAGCGGGTGCGGCGACGCTCGCCTGGACGGGAAGGAGCAGGGCCAGGGATGCGGCGGCGGCCACCGCCGTTGCTCTGCGCCGTGCGCTGGACATCTGGCCTCCCGATCGATCACGGATGGTGATCACGCGAGCCTCCCCGAGTCACGCACGGTTGGCAACCCACTTACGTCGGAAGCGGCGGATCACCGTTTACCGTTCGTCCGCGGACGTGCGTCGGACGTCGCCGAACAGGGCGATTACCCTGGTGACCGAGCTAGTAGCCGACATCCGCCCGCACTGAGAGGACGCCCATGCTCACCCGTACCGACCTGCGCGGTCGTGTTCCGTCTACCGCCGAGCTGCGCGCCACGCTGCCGCGCGCCGACACGGACGTGGAGCACGTGCTGCACCAGGTTCGGCCGGTGGTCGAGGCGGTCCGCGAGCGCGGTGTCGACGCCGTGCTGGAGTACGCCGAGAAGTTCGACGGCGTGCGGCCCGAGCAGGTGCGGGTGCCCGCCGCCGAGCTGGCCGACGCGCTGGAGCGGCTCGACCCGGCGGTGCGCGACGCGCTGCAGGAGTCCATCGACCGCGCGCGCCGCGTGCACGGCGACCAGCGGCGCACCGACGTCACCACCCAGGTCGTGCCGGGCGGCACCGTCACCGAGCGCTGGGTGCCGGTCGCCCGCGTCGGGCTGTACGCGCCGGGCGGTCTCGCGGTGTACCCGTCGAGCGTCGTGATGAACGTGGTGCCCGCGCAGGCCGCCGGGGTGGAGTCGCTGGTGGTGTGCTCGCCGCCGCAGGCCGAGTTCGGCGGGCTGCCGCACCCCACCATCCTCGCCGCGGCCGCGCTGCTGGAGGTCGACGAGGTGTGGGCGGTCGGTGGTGCCCAGGCGGTGGCGCTGCTCGCCTACGGCGGGCGGGACACCGACGGGGCCGAGCTGCTGCCCGCGGACCTGGTGACCGGGCCCGGCAACGTCTACGTCACCGCCGCGAAGCGGCACCTGCGCAGCGTCATCGGCATCGACGCGGAAGCCGGGCCGACCGAGATCGCGGTGCTGGCCGACGGCACCGCCGACCCGGTGCACGTGGCCGCCGACCTGATCAGCCAGGCCGAGCACGACACGCTGGCGGCGAGCGTGCTGGTCACGACCTCGCCGGAGCTCGCCGACGCGGTGGACGCGGAACTGGACCGCCAGGTGCCGCTGACCAAGCACACCGAGCGGATCCGCACCGCGCTCACCGGTGAGCAGTCCGGCTGCGTGCTGGTCGGCACCCTCGACGAGGGCCTCACCGTCGTCGACGCCTACGCGGCCGAGCACCTGGAGATCCAGACCGCGGACGCCGAGGCGGTGGCCGCGCGGGTGCGGAACGCGGGCGCGATCTTCGTCGGGCCGCACGCTCCGGTGTCGCTCGGCGACTACTGCGCGGGTTCGAACCACGTGCTGCCCACCGGCGGCTGCGCGCGGCACTCCTCCGGGCTGAGCGTGCAGAGCTTCCTGCGCGGCATCCACGTCGTCTCCTACGACGAGCGGGCGCTGCGGGAGGTCGCCGGCAAGGTCGTCGCCCTGGCCGACGCCGAAGACCTGCCCGCGCACGGGCAGGCCGTCACGGCCCGCTTCCCGTCCGGACTCGACCGCTGATCCACACCGCGAAGAGAGAACCATGAGCGACGTGCTCGGCGCCGACGTGGCGCTGACCGACCTTCCGCTGCGCGATGACCTGCGCGGCCGCAGCCCGTACGGCGCCCCGCAGCTGGACGTGCCGGTGCGGCTGAACACCAACGAGAACCCGTACCCGCCGCCGCCCGAGCTGGTGGCCGACGTGGCCGAAGCGGTCCGGGAGGTGGCCGGGACGCTGCACCGCTACCCGGATCGGGACGCGGTGGCGCTGCGGGAGGACCTGGCCGCCTACCTCAGCGGTGCCACCGGCGTCGCGGTCTCGCACCGCAACGTGTGGGCCGCGAACGGCTCCAACGAGGTGCTGCAGCAGGTGCTGCAGGCGTTCGGCGGGCCGGGGCGCAGCGCGCTCGGCTTCGAACCGTCGTACTCGATGCACCCGATCCTGGCCGCGGGCACCCGCACCGACTGGTTGCCCGCACCGCGTCGCGCCGACTTCGGCCTGGACGCGGCGCGGGCCGCCGCGATCGTGGCCGAGCGGCGTCCGGACGTGGTGTTCGTGACCAGCCCGAACAACCCGACCGGCCAGGTGGTCCCGCAGCAGGACCTGCGCGCGGTGCTCGACGCGGCCCCGGGGATCGTGGTGGTCGACGAGGCCTACGTCGAGTTCTGCACCGAACCGAGCGCGATCGAGCTGATCGACGAGTACCCGGCGAAGATCATCGTCAGCCGGACCATGAGCAAGGCGTTCGCGTTCGCCGGCGGCAGGCTCGGCTACCTGGCGGCGGCGCCCGCGATGATCGACGCGCTGCTGCTGGTGCGGCTGCCGTACCACCTCTCGGCGCCGACCCAGGCCGCTGCCCGCGCCGCGCTGCGGCACGCGAAGGCGACGCTCGGTTCGGTGCGGGCGCTGGCGGACGAGCGCGACCGCGTCGTCGCGCGGCTGCGCGAACTCGGGTTCGGCCCGGTGCGCAGCGACGCGAACTTCGTGCTGTTCGGCCGGTTCTCGGACGCGCACGCCGCGTGGCAGCGCTACCTGGACGCGGGCGTGCTGATCCGCGACGTCGGCATCGAAGGGCACCTGCGGGTCACCATCGGCACCCCCGAGGAGAACGACGCGTTCCTGGCCGCGAGCAAGGGCCTGGTGGACGCGGTGGACGAGGAGAACACGCGATGACGGCGACCGAGGCGGCGTTCGCGCCGGGCACCCGCACCGGCAAGGTGGAACGCACCACGAAGGAATCCTCCGTGCTGGTCGAGCTGGACCTCGACGGCACCGGGCAGGTCGACATCGACACCACGGTGCCGTTCTACGACCACATGCTCACCGCGCTCGGCACGCACGCCGCGTTCGACCTGACGGTGAAGGCGTCCGGTGACATCGACATCGACGCCCACCACACCGTCGAGGACACCGCGATCGTGCTCGGGCAGGCGTTGCGCCAGGCGCTCGGTGACAAGAAGGGCATCCGCCGCTTCGGCGACGCCTGGATCCCGATGGACGAGACGCTCGCGCACGCGGCGGTGGACGTCTCCGGCCGCTCGTACTGCGTGCTGACCGGGGAACCGGAGCAGTACAACAGCTTCACCATCGGCGGGAACTACCCGTTCGTGCTGAACCGGCACGTGTTCGAATCGCTGGCGTTCCACTCGCAGATCAACCTGCACGTGCGGGTGATCCACGGGCGGGATCCGCACCACATCGCCGAAGCCCAGTACAAGGCGATCGCCCGGGCGCTGCGCGCGGCGGTGGAACCCGATCCGCGGTTCGCCGGCGTCGTGCCCTCCACGAAGGGCGCGCTGTAGATGCAGGCCCTCGGCCCGATCGTGCTGCTGGCCGTCGCGGGCTTCCTCGTCGGCGGCGTCGCCGCGACCTGGACCCCCCCACGCCTGGCAGCGGTGGTGCTCGGCGTGCTGGCAGTGCTGGCGGCGGCGGGTGGGATCGCCTGGTTGCTGTGACAGGGACGTGAACAGCAACCAGGCGAAGAATTGTGGTCCCCTCGGCTTGCTCGGGGGTGGGGTGGCGGAACCTCAGCGGGGGGGGGGGGGGGGGGGGGGGGGGGGGGTTGGGGGGGGGGGGGGGGGGGGGGGGGGGGGCGGGCGCCGGGGGGGGGGGCGGCCCCCCGCCCCC
>NZ_JAIUJZ010000129.1:0-19133 GCF_020176775.1 Saccharopolyspora sp. 6M | reverse complement strand
GGTCCCCTCGGCTTGCTCGGGGGTGGGGTGGCGGAACCTCAGCTGCCTTCTCGCTGCGGGATCGTTTTCACCGGTGGCTCCGCCACAGGAGAAAACGCTGTCCTCGCGAGAACGCCGCTGAGAACCCGCGGCGGTGCCGGTGTCTCAGGTGGTCGCTGCTCAGCGGCTTCGCCGCTGACAGGATGGGAGGCACCGGGCCGGGTTCGGCTGCTCAGGCGTGCAGTGGGTGGTTCTGGAAGAACTTCCAGATCAGCGGGGTTGCTTCGATGACGGTCGGGTCGTCGGAGTCCGGATTGGACGAACGGCTCGGCCAGTCGTGCCCCAGCTCGTCGATGCGGTAGTGCACCAGCGCGCCCCGGTCGGCGCAGCCCTCCCAGCGCTGCTGGGTGACCAGGTCCTGCGGGTGCTCGGTGACCGGGTCGGGCGAGCACTCGTCGCGCTCGGCCCACCCGTCGAGCCAGTCGGGGATGGCGGGCAGGCCCTTCTCCGGGTTCCCGTCGTAGGGGATCGTACCGTCGGCGGTGCCGTGGAAGGAGATCATCGGCACCGGCTCGGACGGCGAGCACTTCCCGCTCTGCGGGTAGTAGGCCCCGGCCACCGGGGCGAACGCGGCGATGCGATCGCCCAAGCGGCAGGCCAGCACGTTGGTGAAACCGCCGCCGTTCGACTTCCCGGCCGCGTACACCCGGTCGGTGTCGACGCAGAAGTCGTCCTCGACCCGGTCGAGCAGGTCCTCGGTGAACCGGACGTCGTCGGCGTCCGCCGAGTACGGGGCGCCCTGCCACGCGGTGCCGCCGTCGGTGCCGACGAGGCCCTGCGGGTAGACGGCGATCGTGTCCAGCTCGGAGAACCGGGACAGCCGCTCCTGGTACTCGGCCGTGCGGTTGTGGCCGTGGAAGGACAGCACCACCGGCGTGGCGCGGTCCGGGTCGTAGTTCTCCGGCACGTGCACCAGGAACTCCCGGGTGCGGCCGCCGGAGGTGAGTTCCCGGTGCTCGGTGGTCCCCGGTTCGACATCGGGGGTGGTGCCGCAGCCGCCGCGCGGCGCGGGCCGCTCCGGCGTGGCGAGGGCGGGTGCGCCGGTGGCGGCGACCGCGCCGAGGGCGATCAGCAGGCTCAGCACTGCTCTGTGCATCGTCGACTCCTGTCTCGGCGCGGCCCGCCGCTGCGCGGCCGCGCGGTCCTCACTTCGCGGCGACGGGTTCCTTCCCGGAATCGCCGCCGGCCGCGGAGGATTCTTCCTCGTCCAGGAAGCTCTGCTCGTTGAACGGGTCCTCCTTGGCGAACACCCGCTGCATCTGCTCGCGGTCGATCTCCTTGGTCCAGGAGCCGATGATGACCGTGGCGATCGCGTTGCCCGCGAAGTTGGTGAGTGCGCGGGCCTCCGACATGAACCGGTCGATGCCGACGATGAGGCCGACGCCGTCGACGAGTTCGGGGCGGTGCGACTGCAGGCCGCCCGCGAGGGTGGCGAGCCCGGCGCCGCTGACGCCCGCGGCGCCCTTCGACGCGATGATCATGAACACGAGCAGCGAGACCTGCTCGCCGAGCGCCAGCGGTTCACCCATCGCGGAGGCGATGAACAGCGAGGCCATCGTCAGGTAGATCGCGGTGCCGTCCAGGTTGAACGAGTACCCGGTGGGCACGGTGATGCCGACGACGGGCTTGCTGACGCCGAGGTGCTCCATCTTCGCGATCAGCCGCGGCAGCGCCGCCTCCGAGGAGGAGGTGGACAGGATGAGCAGGAACTCGCGGCCCAGGTAGCCGAGCAGCTTGAACACGCTGACCCGGGCGAACGCCCACAGCAGCGGCCCGAGCACGAGGAAGATGAACAGCACGCAGGTGATGTAGAAGCCGGCCATGATGACGCCGAGGCCCTTGAGCGCGTCGACCCCGGTGGCGCCGACGACGGCGGCGATGGCGCCGAACGCGCCGATCGGGGCCACCCACATCACCATCGCGAGGATCTTGAACACGAGCCGCTGGATGTGCTCGATGCCGTTCAGGATCGGCGTGCCCTTGTCGCCGAGGGCCTGCAGGGCGAACCCGGCGAGCAGCGCCACCAGCAGGGTCTGCAGCACTTCACCTTCGGTGAGGGCGGAGACCAGGGTGTTCGGGATGATCCCGATGAGGAACCCGGACAGGCCCTCGGCCTCGCCCGGGGCCTGGTCGCTGCCGCTGGCACGCAGCTCGTCGGTGAGCTGGAGACCTTCGCCGGGGTGCAGCACGTTGCCGACGAGCAGCCCGACGACGAGCGCGACGAACGACATCACGAGGAAGTAGCCCAGTGCCAGGCCGCCGACCTTGCCGACCTTCGCGGCCTGCCGCACACCGCCGACGCCCAGCACGATGGTGCAGAAGATGACCGGGGAGATCATCATCTTGATCAGGTTGACGAACCCGGTGCCCAGCGGTTTCAGTGCGGTGGCGAAGTCGGGGAACGCGAATCCCACGGCGATGCCCGCCAGGACCGCGACGATGACGAAGATGTACAGGAAGTGGGTGCGGTCCCGCTTCTTCGGCGGTGCACCGGCGGCCTCGGGTGCAGCGTCTTTGCTTGGCACGGGTCAACTCCTACGGGATGTACCGATCACGTGGGTCGGCGATCACTCATTCGGTCGTGTCTCAGGTCACGAGCATGTCGGGGGAGACTATCGGACTCACCGGTGGTGACCGTCACGGTTGTGTTCATTGAGTTCATGCGGGAGCAACAGCAACGTCATGTCGTACCTCCGGCGGATCGGCCGCGCCAGCCTCGCGGCCAGGTTGTTCGTGCTGCAAGTGATCGTGGTCGCGGTGGTGGTGCTCAGCGGGGTGGCGTTGGGCTACGTCGAGGCGGAGCGCCGCACCGAGGAGGCCGCCGCGGACGAGGTCGCCGCGGTGGCGAACACCCTGGCGGTGGACCCCGGAGTGCTGGCGGCCGTCACCGGTGGTGATCCGCCGCGCACCTTGCAGCCGTGGGCGGAGCGGGTGCGGACGGCGACCGGCGTCGGGTTCATCACGATCATGGATCCGTCGGGGATGCGCTACACGCACCCGAACCCGGAGCTGATCGGGAAGCGCTTCGTCGGCAACATCGGTGCGGCCCAGCACGGCAGGCCGCTCACCGAGACCTACGAGGGCACCCTCGGCCCGTCGGTGCGGGTGGTGGTCCCGGTGCTCGACGACTCGGGCCGGGTGCGCGCGCTGGTGTCGGTGGGCATCACGGTGCGGGTGCTCACCGCGGAGCTGAGCGGGCAGCTGCTGGTGCTGGCCGGGGTGGGTGCGGTGGCGCTGCTGTTCGGCGGGGTGGCCGGGTACCTGGTGTCGCGCCGGCTGCGCAGGCACACGCACGGGCTGACCCCGGCGGAGCTGAGCCGGATGTACGAGTACCACGACGCGATCCTGCACGCGGTCCGCGAGGGCCTGCTGCTGGTGGCGCCGTCCGGCGTGGTGACGCTGTGCAACGATGGCGCGGCGGTGCTGCTGGGGTCGGACCCGGCCGCGGCGGAGGGCGCGCGCTTCGCGGACCTCGGTTTCCCGGAGCCGCTGGTGGAGGCGCTCGCCGAGCGGGAGCCGGTGCGCGACGAGGTGCACGTGACCGAGGACCGGGTGCTGCTGGTGAACGTCTCCGCGGTGCGCAGCGGCGACCGCGACCTGGGCAGCGTGGTGACGTTGCGCGACCACACCGAGTTGCAGACGTTGACGGGGGAACTGGATTCGATGCGCGGGTTCTCCGAGTCGCTGCGCTCGCAGGCGCACGAGTCGGCGAACCGGCTGCACGCGGTGGTGTCGTTGATCGAACTGGGGCGGGTCGAGGAGGCGGTGGGGTTCGCGACCGCGGAGCTGGAACTGGCGCAGCAGCTGACGGATCGCGTGGTGGGCGCGGTGGGGGAGCCGGTGCTGGCGGCCGTGCTGCTCGGCAAGAGCGCGGAGGCGCGGGAGCGGGGTGTGGAAGTGGTGCTGTCGGAGGGCAGCGCGGTCGACGATCGCGCGTTGGACCGGGTGGGTTCGCGCGATCTGGTGACGATCTTGGGGAATCTGATCGACAACGCGGTGGAGGCGACGTTCGAGGTGCCCGCCCCGCGGGTCGAGGTGAGCATCCGCTCCGACGAGGAGGAGCTGTCCATCGTGGTGTCGGACAACGGGCCCGGGGTGGATCCGGCGGTGGCCGGGTCGGTGTTCGAGCGCGGCTGGTCGACGAAGCGCTCGGGTCGCGGGCTGGGCCTGGCGCTGGTGGGGCGCAGCGTGCGCCGCTACGGCGGGTCGGTGCGGGTCGGTACCGGTCCGGGCGGCAGGTTCGAGGTGCGGATCCCGTTGACCGAGGTGCGCTCGTGATCTCGGTGCTGGTGGTGGAGGACGACCCGGTCGCGGGCGAGGCGCACGAGCTGTACGTGTCCAGGGTGGACGGTTTCGAGGTGGCCGGCCGCGCCCGCACCGGGCAGGACGCGCTGCGGTTCCTGGAGCACACCCAGGTGGACCTGGTGCTGCTGGACCTGCGGTTGCCGGACATGGACGGGCTGGCGGTGGCGCGGGCGCTGCGCAACGCGGGCAGCAACGCCGACGTGATCGCGGTGACCTCGGCGCGGGACCTGCGCGTGGTGCGCGCTTCGGTGGCCAGCGGCGTCGTGCAGTACCTGCTGAAGCCGTTCACGTTCGCGGCGATGCGGGAGAAGCTGGAGCACTACGCCCGCTTCCGGCAGAGCCTCGGGCACGACCGGGAGGCCAGCGGGCAGAGCGAGATCGACCGCGCGTTCTCCACGCTGCGCGGGGTGGACCGCGCGTCGCTGCCGAAGGGCATGGGGGAGGAGACGCTGGCCGCGGTGGTCTCGGCGCTGCGGGCGCACCGGGAGGGTGCCGCCGCGGGTGCGGTGGGCGAGCTGGCCGGGGTGTCGCGGGTGACGGCCCGGCGCTACCTGGAGTACCTGGTGGACAACGGGATGGCGGGCCGCGAGCCGCGCTACGGCGGGGTGGGGCGCCCGGAGATGTTCTACCGCTGGGCCGAGGATTTTGGTTAGGACCGGTCGGCGGACGGTGTGAGCAGCGGCGAGCCGGGGCCCTGCGCGGCCATCTGGTCGTCGGCGTTGTTCAGGGTGCAGGTGCGCAGCGACAGGCAGCCGCAGCCGATGCAGCCGCTGAGCCGGTCGCGCAGCCGCTGCAGCCCGTCGATGCGCGCGTCGAGCTCGTCGCGCCAGGAGCGGGACAGCCGCGTCCAGTCGGCCTTGGTGGGCGCGTGGTCGGTGGGCAGCGTGGCGAGCGCGTCGGAGATCTGCTCCAGGCTGAGCCCGACGCGCTGGGCGGCGCGGATGAACGCGAGCCTGCGCAGCACGGGACGCCCGTAGCGGCGCTGGTTGCCGCTGGTGCGGGTGGAGGTGATCAGGCCGCGCTGCTCGTAGAAGCGCAGCGCGGTCTGGGCGACTCCGCTGCGGTGGGCGACCTCGCCGATGGTGAGCAGCGCGGGAAGTGCGGACATGCTCCCAAGGTAGCCGCGAAGTTCACCTTAGGTCGAACTCCTGCCGGTCCCGGCCGGCTCCGGGACGAGCGCGCCGTAGCTGAGCAGGCGTCCGGCGGCGCGCAGCGCGATCTCCAGCTCGAATCGCGCCTGCGGGTCGGTGAGCGCGTCGCCGAAGAGGTCTTCGAGCTGGTGCAGGCGGTAGCGCACGGTCTGCGGGTGCACTCGCAGCCGGTGCGCGACCTCGGGGGCGCCGCCGCGGGTCTGCAGCCACGCCAGGAGGGTGTCGGCGAGCCGGACCTGCTGCTTCGGCTTGAGCCCGCCGAGCGGGGCGAGCCGGGTGTGCACGACCTGCCGGGTCAGGTTCTCGTCGCTGAGCAGCAGCAGGTGCGAGAGGTGGTCCTCGCAGCGCAGCACGGGGCGTTCCGGCACGAGTCCGGCGTGCGAGAGCTCCAGGAGCTTGCGCGCCCAGCGCAGCGCGTGCGGTGCGCGGTGCAGTTCGACGCGGGGCCCGAGCGCGACCCGCCAGCCCGCGAGCTGCTGCTCCCACGGCGGTTCGTCGTCCGCGTCGTCGTCGGGGCACGGCACGAGCAGGTGCGGGTGGCCGCTTTCGAGGTCGAGGAGCGCTTCCCGGCGGCTGAGCGGGTTGCTGCGCTGCTCCTGCCCGTCGACGCGTTCGAGGGCGGCGACGACGAGGGTGCGCGGCAGCGTCCAGTGCGCGGCTTCGGCGGCTTCGGCGAGGATCCGGCGCGGTGGTTGCGGATCGGTGAGCAGCAGTTCCAGCAGCCGCCGCCGGCGCCGGGCGCGGGTGCCGGCGGCGCGGGCCTGCGCTTCGGCGAAGCCTTCGACGGACCGGGCGGCCAGCTCGTCGATGTGCGCGTAGATCGCTTCGCCGAGCAGCAGCATGGTGCGGGGCGCGACGCGGGCGCGTTCGCGGATGCGGGCGGTGCGCCGCCAGGCGAGGCGGGCGCCGAGCCGGTAGGCGGCCTGCAGGCTGTCGAGGCTGCGGCCTTCGTGCATCTCGGCCTTGCCGAGCGCCCGGTGCACCTCGGCGCAGCGTTCCTGCGGTGCGGTGGGGTCGGCGATCTGGTCGACGAACTGGCTGAGGGCCTCTTCGACGCCGCGGCGGATGGCGTGCACGTACTTCTGGTCCATGGGCCGGGCGTATTCGGGGATCCGGAGTTGGATCTCGGTGAGGATCTGCGTGGCGAGGCTGCTCATCTCGGGCCGCAGGATGGGGGCGAGTTCGCTGGGCAGCGCCGCCCACGGATCCGGTGCGCCGGTGCGGGCCGCCCTCGTCAGCATGATCTTCTTCTCCTGTCGGGTGACGCCGGTCGGGTTCGGAAGGCGCCGCCGGAAAAGTTACTACTAATGAGTAGGAACTGTAATGAGCGGCTCCGCTCGGCCCTAACCGGCAATTCGGGTGAATACGAAGGTGGGCTGAATCCGGTTCAACATGAAGAAAATTCGTTTTCAATCGGTGATTCGGGGACACCGCCGCCGAGCGCCGCTTGACTTCGAGCTAACTCGAAGTTCGAGGCTGTCCGCATGACCACCTCCACCCCAGCGGGAACCGGGCTCGGCCACCCGGAGCTGCCCGCGCTGCTCGCCCGGATGTCCGGCGACGAGAAGCACTCGCCCGCCGCCACCTCCACCCTCGACGTGCTCTGGGTGCTCTACGACCGCGTCCTCGACGTCGACCCCGCGCACCCCGACGACCCCGACCGGGACCGCTTCCTGCTGTCCAAGGGGCACGGGCCGATGGCCTACTACGCGGTGCTCGCCGCGAAGGGCTTCCTCGACCCCGCCGAACTCGACGGCTGGAGCAGCTTCGACTCCCGCCTCGGCCAGCACCCGGACCGGCTGCTCGTGCCCGGCGTGGAGATCGGCAGCGGCTCCCTCGGCCACGGCCTGCCGCTGGCGCTCGGCACCGCCCTCGGGCTGCGCGCGCGGGGCCGCACCCACCCGCGCGTCGTCGTCCTCGTCGGTGACGCCGAACTCGGCGAGGGCAGCAACCACGAGGCGATCGCCGTCGCCGGCCGCCTCGGCGCCGGGCAGCTGACCGCGGTCGTGGTCGACAACGCCTCCGACTCGCACGGCTGGCCGGGCGGCATCGCGGAGCGCTTCTCCCGCGAGGGCTGGGCCGCGCACTCCGTCGACGGCCGGGACCACGAAGCCCTGCACCGCGCCCTCACCGACACCCGGCCCGACCAGCCGCTCGCCGTCATCGCCCGCGTGGAACCGAAGGAGTTCGCATGACCGCCCCGACCGAACCGCGCACCCGCCCGATGCGCGAGGAGTTCACCGACCTCGTCGGCGCCGCCCTCGACGTGGACCCGCGGCTCGCGGTGGTGCTCGCCGAGATCTCCGCCGACCGGTTCGCCGCCGCCGCCTCGCGGCACCCGGACCGGGTGATCAACGTCGGCATCCGGGAGCAGGCGCTGATCGGCGTCGCGGGCGGG
This sequence comes from Saccharopolyspora sp. 6M, assembly GCF_020176775.1. Classification (NCBI taxonomy): domain Bacteria; kingdom Bacillati; phylum Actinomycetota; class Actinomycetes; order Pseudonocardiales; family Pseudonocardiaceae; genus Saccharopolyspora; species Saccharopolyspora sp. 6M. The sequence continues at coordinate 11,240 of NZ_JAIUJZ010000129.1, read as the reverse complement.
CTCGCGCTCACCGGGATGCGGCCCGTCGTGCACTCGATCGCGCCGTTCCTGGTGGAGCGGCCGTTCGAGCAGCTCAAGCTGGACCTCAACCACCAGGGCGTCGGCGCGGTCCTGGTCAGCACCGGCGCGTCCTACGACTACCCGGCCGCGGGCCGCACCCACATGGCGCCCGGCGACGTGGCCCTGCTCGACACGCTGCCGGACTGGACGGTGCACGTGCCCGGGCACCCGCGGGAGTTCGCCGAGCTGCTCAGCGCGGCGCTGCTCACCGACGACCTCGTGTACCTGCGGATGAGCGAGCGCACCAACGCGGCGCCGCTGCCGGTGGGCCGCCGGTTCCTGGTGGTGCGCGAGGGGCGAGGTGGGGTGGTGCTCGCGGTGGGGCCGATGCTGCGGCCGGTGCTCGCGGCGACGGTCGAGCTGGACGTGGCGGTGCTCTACGCCTCGACCGTCCGGCCCTTCGACGCCGCGGGCCTGCGATCGGCGGCGCTGGCCGCGACCCCGGACGTGGTGCTGGTGGAGCCCTACCTGCGGGACACCTCCACGGCGGCCGCGAACGCCGCGCTGGCCGACCTGCCGCACCGGGTGCTCGGGCTGGGCGTGCGGCGGGACGCGGAACTGCGCGCCTACGGCACCGCCGACGAGCACGAGGCCGCGCACGGGCTGGACCCCGCGGGCCTCGCCCGGTCGATCCGCGGATTCCTCGCCACGAGCGGCCGGTAGCCTGGCGGCGTGGCACGCGTCGTCGTTTTGGACTATGGCTCCGGCAACCTGCGCTCCGCCGAACGCGCTCTCGAGCACGCGGGCGCCGATGTGCGGGTGACCTCGGACGCGCACGCCGCCGTCGAGGCCGACGGGCTCGTCGTGCCCGGCGTCGGCGCGTTCGGGGCCTGCATGGAAGGTCTGCTCGCCGCGGGCGGGGACAAGATCATCGATCGGCGGCTGGCCGGCGGGCGCCCGGTGCTCGGCATCTGCGTGGGCATGCAGGTGCTGTTCGACCGCGGCGTCGAGCACGGCGTGCAGGCCGACGGCTGCGGCCAGTGGCCCGGCGACGTCGAACGGCTCCAGGCGGACGTGCTGCCGCACATGGGCTGGAACGAGGTCGCGCCGCCCGCCGGCTCGGTGCTGTTCGCCGGGATGGAGCCGGGCACCCGGTTCTACTTCGTGCACTCCTTCGCCGCCCGGCGCTGGGAACTGCCCGAGTCGGAGACGATCGCCCCGGCCAAGGTGACCTGGTCCGAGCACGGCGAGCCGTTCGTCGCCGCGGTGGAGAACGGCCCGCTGTCGGCGACGCAGTTCCACCCGGAGAAGTCCGGCGAGGCGGGCTCCCGCCTGCTGCGCAACTGGCTCGGGACGCTGTGACGTGCGCCGCCACGGATTGATGAACCCGCGCGGCACCCGGGTCGTGGCCCTGGTCCTGGCCGTGGGCGTCGTCGCGGGCTTCAGCTCCACGTACCTGGTCGAGGCGGGCGTGCCCGCGTGGCTGGTGCTGGTGCTCGCGGTGCTGGCGCTGCTGGTCCCCGTGATCGCCGCGGCCCGCTCCGGTGACCGGCACCGCTGACCCCGCGCCGCACGGCCCGCACCAGGCCGCCAGATACAGTTGCCGCGTGACTTTCACGCTTCTTCCCGCAGTTGACGTGGCCGATGGCCAGGCCGTCCGGCTGGTCCAGGGCGCCGCCGGAACCGAGACCTCCTACGGCGATCCGCTGGAGGCCGCCCTCGCCTGGCAGCGCGCCGGGGCCGAGTGGATCCACCTGGTGGACCTGGACGCGGCGTTCGGCCGCGGCTCCAACCGGGAGCTGCTGGCCGACGTGGTGCGGCGGCTCGACGTGCGGGTGGAGCTCTCCGGCGGCATCCGGGACGACGACTCGCTGAAGGCGGCGCTGGCCACCGGCTGCCACCGGGTGAACCTGGGCACCGCGGCGCTGGAGAACCCCGAGTGGGCGGACCGCGTGGTCGCCGAGCACGGCGAGCAGGTCGCCGTCGGCCTGGACGTGCGCATCACCGAGGAGGGCCACCGGCTCGCGGCCCGCGGCTGGACCCGCGACGGCGGCGACCTGTGGGAGGTGCTGGCCCGGCTGGACGCCGCGGGCTGCCGCCGCTACGTCGTCACCGACGTGAGCAAGGACGGCACGCTGCAGGGTCCGAACACCGAGCTGCTGCGCGAGGTCTGCGCTCGCACCGAGGCGCCCGTGGTCGCCTCCGGCGGGGTGTCCAGTGTGGACGATCTGCGGGCGCTGGCGGAGCTCGCGCCGCTGGGCGTGGAGGGCTCCATCGTCGGCAAGGCCTTGTACGCCGGGAACTTCACCCTCGAAGAGGCCCTCGCCGCGGTGTCCTGATCGGACCGGACCCGGCGGTGCGGCACCCGCGCCGCCGGGCGACCCGGTGCCCCGGCGGGCGCCGCGCACGGCCTACGCTGGAGGCATGGGCGTCGCGGTACGAGTGATCCCCTGCCTGGACGTGGACGCCGGGCGGGTCGTCAAGGGTGTCAACTTCACGGACCTGCGGGACGCGGGCGACCCGGTGGAGCTGGCCAAGACCTACGACGCCGAGAGCGCCGACGAGCTCACGTTCCTCGACGTGACCGCGTCCTCCTCGGACCGGGAGACCACGTTCGAGGTGGTGCGCCGGGCCGCCGAGCAGGTGTTCATCCCGCTGACCGTCGGCGGCGGGGTCCGCAGCGCCGAGGACGTGAACCGGTTGTTGCGCGCGGGCGCCGACAAGGTGAGCGTGAACACCGCCGCCATCGCCCGCCCCGAGCTGCTGCGGGAGGCCTCGCACCGGTTCGGCGCGCAGTGCGTCGTGCTCTCCGCCGACGCCCGCCGCGTGCCGGAGGGCGGGCAGCCGACCGCGTCCGGTTTCGAGGTCACCACGCACGGTGGCCGCCGCGGCACCGGGATCTGCGCCGTCGAGTGGGCCGAACGCGCCCAGGAGCTCGGCGTCGGCGAGATCCTGCTGAACTCCATGGACGCCGACGGCACCAAGGCCGGTTTCGACCTGGAGCTGATCCGCGCGGTCCGCTCCCGCGTCGACGTCCCCCTCATCGCCAGCGGTGGCGCGGGCGCCGTCGAGCACTTCGCGCCCGCGGTGCGCGCCGGCGCGGACGCGGTGCTCGCGGCCAGCGTCTTCCACTTCGGCCGGCTGCGGATCGGTGAGGTGAAGGACGCGATGCGCGCGGAAGGGATCACCGTCCGATGAGCGAGCTGGACCCGGCGATCGCCGGGCGCCTCAAGCGCAACGCCGACGGCCTGGTGGCCGCGGTCGCGCAGCAGCGCGGCACCGGCGAGGTGCTGATGATGGCGTGGATGGACGACGAGGCGCTGCACCGCACGCTCACCACCCGCCGCGGCACCTACTTCTCCCGCAGCCGGGGGGAGTACTGGGTGAAGGGCGAGACCTCGGGACACGTGCAGCACGTGCACGAGGTGCGGCTGGACTGCGACGGCGACACGGTGCTGCTGGTCGTCGACCAGGTCGGCGCGGCCTGCCACACCGGTGCCCGCACCTGCTTCGACGCGGACGTGCTGCTCGGCTAACTCTCCGGGCCGAGGTCCCCGGTGAGGTAGCGCTGCAGGTTGGGGGCCACCGCGGCCACCACGGTGTCGTGGTCGGCGGAGGCCAGCGGCTCCAGCTCCACCACGTAGCGGGTGATGCCGAGCCCGATGATCTGCGAGGCGCTGAGCGCGGCGCGCAGCTCCGGGCGGTCCATCCGCAGCTCCCGCACCAGCCGGTCGATGATCACGGTGGCGACGAACTCGCGCAGCATCCGCACCGCCGAGCGGTGCGAGGCGACGCTGCGCACGAGTGCGGCGAACGCCCGGCCGCCCGCCGCGTCCCACGCGCCGAGGAACCGGCGCAGCACGCGCTCGGCGAGCTGCTCCCGGTCCCCGGCCAGCAGTTCCGGGATGACGGTGGTCGGGTCGACGGGGATGTGCACGGCCGCGGTGAACAGGGCCTCCTTGCCGCCGAACCAGTGGTTGACCATCGCCGGGTCGACGCCCGCCCGGGTCGCGATCACGCGCACGGTCGCGTCGTTGTAACCGGATTCGGCGAAGACCTCGCGGGCCGCGGCGACCAGCGCGGCCCGGGTGTCCTGCCCGCCCGCGCGGCGCCCTCGCCGCTTCCGGCCGTCCTGCTCGCCGCGAGGACCCGGCGCGCCGGGGTCGCCGCTGTCCCCGGGGTCGCCGAGCTGCCCGAGGTCAGCGTGCTGCCCGAGGTCGGCGTGGTCGAGGTCGTCGTCGTGGTCCCCGAGGTCGTCGTGGTCGCTCCCACGGCCGGTGCCGCTGTTCATCCCCGCCATCTTCGTCGCTGCCGGGTGCGGGCCGCAAAAGCCCGCCGCCCGACCGCTGCGACGCGCCCGGTGCGGGGTCGGCACAATGTGGACATGGTTGGCGACGGCGACATCGGCAGCATCACCCCGGACCGCGCGGAGTTCCGCGACCTGGCCGCCGGGCGGCGGGTCATCCCCGTCGTGCGGCGGTTGCTGGCCGACGACGAGACCCCGCTGGGGGTGTACCGGAAGCTCGCGGGCGACCGGACGGGCACGTTCCTGTTCGAGTCGGCGGAGAACGGGCGCTCCTGGTCGCGCTGGTCGTTCATCGGGGTGCGCAGCGCGGCCGCGCTGACCGCGCGCGATGGCGAGGCCTGCTGGACGGGCACGCCGCCGGTGGGCCTGCCGACCGGTGGTGACCCGCTGGAGGCGCTGCGGGAGACGGTGCGGCTGCTGCGCACCGACCCGCTGCCGGGCCTGCCGCCGCTGACCGGGGGCATGGTGGGCTACCTAGGCTACGACGCGGTGCGCCGCCTGGAGCGGCTGCCGGAGCTCACCGAGGACGACCTGCGCATCCCCGAACTGGTGATGCTGCTGGCCACCGACCTGGCCGCGCTGGACCACCACGAGGGCACGATCACCCTGATCGCGAACGCGGTGAACTGGGACGACAGCCCGGAGCGGGTGGACGCCGCCTACGACGACGCGGTCCGCAGGCTGGACGAGATGACCGAGCGGCTGTGCACGCCGTCGGCGCCGACGGTGGCCGCGTTCTCCCGCCCCGCCCCGGAGTTCACCCGCCGCCGCACCCCCGAGGAGCACCACCGGGCGGTGGAGGCGGCGAAGGAGGCGATCCGCGCGGGCGAGGCCTTCCAGGTCGTCGTCTCGCAGCGCTTCGAGATGGAGACCAGCGCCGACGCCCTCGACGTGTACCGGGTGCTGCGCACCACGAACCCGAGCCCGTACATGTACCTGCTGCGGCTGGCCGACCCCGAGGGCGGCAGCCCGTTCGACATCGTCGGATCGAGCCCCGAATCACTGGTGACGGTCCGCGACGGCCAGGCGACGACGCACCCGATCGCGGGCACCCGCTGGCGCGGCGCCGACGAGGACGAGGACGCGCGGCTGGAGAAGGAGCTCAGCAACGACGAGAAGGAGCGGGCCGAGCACCTGATGCTGGTCGACCTGGGCCGCAACGACCTGGGCCGGGTGTGCCGCCCGGGCTCGGTGCACGTGGTCGAGTTCTTCCGGATCGAGCGCTACAGCCACGTGATGCACCTGGTCTCCACGGTCACCGGCACCCTGGACGAGGGCCGCACCGCGTTCGACGCGGTCACCGCGTGCTTCCCGGCGGGCACCCTGTCGGGCGCGCCGAAGCCGCGGGCGCTGGAGCTCATCGAGGAGCTGGAGCCGACGCGCCGCGCCCAGTACGGCGGGGTGGTCGGCTACCTGGACTTCGCCGGGGACGCCGACACGGCGATCGCGATCCGCACCGCGCTGGTGCGCGACGGGATGGCGTACGTGCAGGCGGGCGGCGGCATCGTCGCCGACTCGGACCCGGTGGCGGAGGACCAGGAGTCGTTGAACAAGGCGAAGGCGGTGCTGACCGCGGTCGCGACCGCGCAGACGCTGCGCGCCCCGGACACGCGCCCGGCGGATGTCGCGGAGCGGGTGTGACGGCGCAGCGCGAGACCTCGGCGCGGCTGCTGTGGTCGGTGGTGCTGCTGCTGGTGGCGGCCGCGGGGCTGCTGTGGGGTGCGAGCGCGCTGACCTGGGCGTCGCGGCAGTACCGCACCCCGTTCTCGGGCGAGGTGGACGCGGTGGCTTCGGGCGCGGTGGCGCGTCCGGAGCTGGTGCCGCTGGCGCTGGCCGCGCTGGCCGCGGTGGCGGCGGTGCTGGCGACCGGTGGCCTGCTGCGCCGCGTCGTCGGCGCGTTGACGCTGCTCGGCGGCGCGCTGCTGCTGTGGCGGGCGGGCACGTGGTGGTTCGCCGCGGCGGCCGAGTTCGTGCCGCCGGGGGTTCCGTCGGGCGGTGAGCCGGTGGGCGAGCCGTCCGCCGCGCCGTTCGGGCCGCTGCTGGTGGTGCTGGCCGGGCTGGCGCTGCTCGCGGCGGGAGCGCTGGTGGCGGTGCGCGCCGGCCGGATGCCCGCGATGGGCGCGCGGTACTCGGCGCCGGGTGCGGAGAAGCGGAAGTCCACCGATCCGGACAAAAGGCTGTGGGATGCCCTGGACGAGGGAGCCGACCCGACGGACGAGCGCTAGCGGCGCGCGCACCGTGGTCCCGGCACCGGTTCGGGTACGTCCGGGTGGCGGTGGGGAGTCCTGCGATCGGAGTCGGCAAGGGACGAAGGTCCTTGCTGTGCAGGGACGTTGTACCGACCCCTTGGGCGGAGGCCGCACCGCGCGGGGTTAGCATCGGCCATGCGAACGGCACGGCGGGAAGGGGAGTGTCGTGATCGAGCGCGATGAGTTCGTCTGCGTCATTGACGATTTTCGAGACCTGCGGGCGAGTGTTCGGGGCACGCGTGGCGAGGTGTTCGAGTGAGCGTTCTGGAATCCATCATCGAAGGCGTTCGCGAGGACATGGCCCTCCGCGAATCCGCCGTTCCGTTCGACGAGATCAAGCAGCGTTCGGCTGCGGCGCCACCGTCGCACGACGCGCTGGCCGCGCTGCGCGCGCCCGGTGTCGGCGTGATCGCGGAGGTGAAGCGGCGGAGCCCGTCCAAGGGTGAGCTCGCGGAGATCGGCGAACCGGCCGATCTGGCCGCGGACTACTCGGAGGCGGGCGCGCGGGTGATCAGCGTGCTGACCGAGCAGCGCCGCTTCGGCGGTTCGCTGGCGGACTTCGACGCGGTGCGCCTGAAGGTCCCGGCGACTCCGCTGCTGCGCAAGGACTTCGTGGTCAGCCCGTACCAGGTGCACGAGGCGCGCGCCCACGGCGCGGACATGGTGCTGCTGATCGTGGCGGCGCTGGAGCAGAACGCGCTGGAGGCCCTGCTGGACCGGGTCGAGTCGCTGGGCATGACCGCGCTGGTCGAGGTGCACACCGCCGAGGAGGCGGACCGCGCGCTGGAGGCCGGGGCGAAGGTCATCGGCATCAACGCCCGCAACCTGCACACCCTGGACGTGGACCGCGAGGTCTTCGGGCGGATCGCGCCCGGCCTGCCGCCGGAGGTGCTGAAGGTGGCGGAGTCCGGGGTGCGCGGCCCGAGCGACCTGATGGCGTACGCCGGGTCGGGCGCGGACGCGGTGCTGGTCGGCGAGGGCCTGGTGACCAGCGATAACCCGCGCGTCGCGGTGACCCAGCTGGTGACGGCCGGCTCGCACCCGGCCTGCCCGCGGCCCAGCCGCTGATCGAGCCGGGCCCGGCCACCGGTCGGGTTCGGCGCACCGCCCGGGCGCGGCCGGTGTCGCGGCGCCCGTGCCGGGAACCCGGGGTGGGTGACGCGCGGCGCGGTGCCGCCGCGGCGCACGGCCGGATCCCCGGCGGCTGAGGACTACTAGAGAGGTGACCTAGATGGCGACGGTGCACGACGCGCAGCACGACCGCGCGCATCGGCCGGGCCGTCCGGTGCCCGAGGGGCATGACCCGGATGAGCGGGGCCACTTCGGCCCCTACGGCGGCCGGTTCATGCCGGAGGCGTTGATCGCCGCGCAGGACGAGCTGGCCGCGGAGTACGAGAAGGCGCAGCTGGACCCGGAGTTCGTGGACGAGCTGGCGCGGCTGCTGCGGGACTACGCGGGCCGCCCGTCGCTGCTGACCGAGGCGAAGCGGTTCGGCGAGCGCGCGGGCGGGGCGCGGATCCTGCTCAAGCGCGAGGACCTGAACCACACCGGCTCCCACAAAATCAACAACGTGCTGGGGCAGGCGCTGCTGGTCAAGCGGATGGGCAAGCGGCGCGTCATCGCCGAGACCGGCGCCGGCCAGCACGGCGTGGCCACGGCGACCGCCTGCGCGCTGCTCGACCTCGACTGCGTGATCTACATGGGGAAGGTCGACACCGAGCGGCAGGCGCTGAACGTGGCGCGGATGCGGTTGCTGGGCGCCGAGGTGCGACCGGTGGCGAACGGCTCGGCCACGCTGAAGGACGCGATCAACGAGGCGCTGCGGGACTGGGTCGCCAACGTCGAGGACACCCACTACCTGCTGGGCACGGCGGCCGGGGCGCACCCGTTCCCGGTGATGGTCCGCAACTTCCACAAGATCATCGGCGAGGAGGCCCGCGAGCAGTCGCTGGCGCAGTTCGGCGGGCTGCCGGACGCGGTGGTGGCGTGCGTGGGCGGCGGCTCCAACGCCATCGGCATCTTCCACGGCTTCATCGACGATCCGGGCGTGCGGCTGGTCGGTTGCGAACCCGCCGGGCACGGGCTGGACAGCGGCGAGCACGGCGCCACGCTCACCAAGGGCACGCCGGGCACGCTGCACGGCGCCCGCTCCTACCTGCTGCAGGACGAGGACGGGCAGATCACCGAGGCCTACTCGATCTCCGCGGGCCTGGACTACCCGGGCGTCGGGCCGGAGCACTCGTACCTGAAGGACGCCGGCCGCGCCGAGTACGTCGCCGTCACCGACGACGAGGCGATGCAGGCGTTCCGGCTGCTCTCCCGCACCGAGGGCATCATCCCGGCCATCGAGTCCGCGCACGCCCTCGCGGGCGCGCTGCGGCTGGGCCGCGAGCTGGGGCCGGACGCCACCTTGCTGGTGAGCCTGTCCGGCCGCGGCGACAAGGACATGGACACCGCCGCGAAGTACTTCGGCCTCGTCGACGAGTCGGGCGAGCCGGTGGCGGACGACGCAGACGGGGAGGCGGAGCGGTGAGCCTGCACGAGGTGTTCGCGGCCTGCCGCGCCGAGGACCGAGCGGGGCTGATCGGGTACCTGCCCGCCGGCTACCCCACGGTCGAGGGCTCGAAGGAGCTGCTGGCGGGCATGCTCGCCGGTACCGACGACGCGCCCGGCTGCGACGTGGTGGAGGTCGGCGTCCCGTTCTCCGACCCGGTGATCGACGGGCCGACCATCCAGGCCGCCGGGGACGTGGCGCTGCGCGCCGGGTTCCGCATCCGGGACCTGTTCGACGTGGTGTCCTCGGTCGCCGACGCCGGCAAGCACGCCGTGGTGATGACCTACTGGAACCCGGTGCACCAGTACGGGCCGGACGCGTTCGCCCGCGACCTGGCCGCCGCGGGCGGGCTCGGCGTGATCACCCCGGACCTGGTGCCGGACGAGGCCGACGACTGGATGTCCGCCAGCGAGGCGCACGGCGTGGATCGGATCTTCCTGGTCGCCCCGTCCTCCACGGAACAGCGGCTGGCGATGACGGCGAAGGCCAGCTCCGGGTTCGTCTACGCCACCTCGGTGATGGGCGTGACCGGGGCGCGCGACACCGTGGGCGACCAGGCGGAAGGGCTCGTGCGGCGCACCCGCGCGCACACCGACCTGCCGATCGGGGTCGGCCTCGGCGTCCGCTCCGGCGAGCAGGCCGCGCAGGTCGCGAAGTTCGCCGACGGCGTCATCGTCGGCTCCGCGTTCATCAACCGCGCCGAGCAGGACGGTCCCGCGGGCGTCCGCGAGATCGCCGCCGAACTGGGCCGGGGAGTCCGCTCCCGCTGAAGCACCCGGGGTGAACGGCCCACCGGCTCGGACGGGCGGGCCGTTCACCTGGCGATGGGGGTGGCGCGGCGGACCGATACGGTGTTCGGGTGAGCGCGCACAACCTCGCTGCCCCGGCGACCTCGTTCCTGGCGAACATTCCGAGCCCCCCGCAGGGGGTGTGGTACATCGGCCCGGTGCCGCTGCGCGCCTATGCGCTGTGCATCATCGCCGGGATCGTGGTGGCGATCCTGTGGGGTGACCGGCGCTGGCAGGCGCGCGGTGGCCGCAAGGGCGTGGTCACCGACATCGCGGTGTTCGCGGTGCCGTTCGGCCTGGTCGGCGGTCGGCTTTACCACGTCGCGACGGACTGGTACAAGTACTTCGGCCCGGGCCGGAACCCGCTGGACGCGTTGAAGATCTGGGAGGGCGGCCTCGGCATCTGGGGCGCGGTGGCGCTCGGCGCGGTCGGTGCGTGGATCGGCTGCCGCAGGCGCGGCGTGCCGCTGGCGGCGTTCGCCGACGCGATCGCCCCGGCGCTGATCACGGCGCAGGCCATCGGCCGGTTGGGGAACTGGTTCAACCAGGAGCTCTACGGCAGCCCGACCTCGGTGCCCTGGGGACTGGAGATCTACCGCCGGGTCAACGAGGACGGCATGGTCGACCAGATCTACGGCCGCGCCGTCGACCAGGGGGCGCCGCTGGCGGTGGTGCACCCGACGTTCCTGTACGAGCTGCTGTGGAACCTGCTGGTCGCGGTGCTCGTGGTGTGGGCGGACCGGCGGTTCCGGATGGGGCGCGGCCGGGTGTTCGCGCTGTACGTCGCCGGGTACACGGCCGGCCGGGTGTGGATCGAGATGATGCGCACCGACGCGGCCACGCACCTGCTCGGCATCCGCATCAACGTGTTCACCTCGCTGGTGGTGTTCGCGCTGGCGGTGATCTACCTGCTGGTGGTGCGCGGGAAGCGGGAGGACCCGGAGCTGTTGCGCGGCAGGCCGCTGCCGGGCGATGACGACTACGACGAGGAAGCCGGCGCGGCCGGTTCCGGCGGGGCGACGCGGGTCGACGCGGAGAACCGGGACGACGAGCCCGATGCGGCGAAGTCCGAACCCGCGCAGCCCGACGAAGCGCAGCCGGACGAAGCGAAGTCCGAACCCGCGGAGTCCGGCGATGCCGAGCCGGACGAGAAGGCCGCCGCCTCGAAGCCGGCGGACGAGAAGGCCGACCGGCCCAAGGAGACCTCCGCCGCCACGAGCGAGAAGAGCTCCGAGGACTCCGACCGCGACGAGTGACCCGCACCGTTCGGGGGCCGGGGCCCCCCCCCGGGGCCCCCGGGGGGGGGGCGGGGGGGGGGGGGGCGGGGGCCCGGGGCGGCGGAG
>NZ_JAIUJZ010000128.1:30947-35641 GCF_020176775.1 Saccharopolyspora sp. 6M | reverse complement strand
CCCCGCGGTTTCTCAGCGGTATTCTCGCCAGCCCCGCTTTTCCCTCGTGGCGGAGCCACTCGGGAAAAAGATCCCGCAGCGAGAATCCCGCTGAGGTTCCGCCACCCCGCCCCCTGAGCAACAGGAGCGGGAAGAACCTTCAACGCGGGTCGGCGGCGAGCACTGCTCCTACCTGGTCGGCGACCGCCGGGTCGAGCAGGTCGTAGCGGCCGCCGGAGACGAACCGCTCGGACAGCTCGAAGGTCACCACGTCGCCCTCCGCGAGCAGCGCCGCCGTCTCCCGCGGCCGCTTCGCGACCTCCTCCGGGTGCACGATGCCGATGTCGGCGAACGTCGCCGCCAGGTACGGGCTGGCGAACTGGGTGAACGAGTCACCCACCATCCGCGTCGGCTCGGTGGTCATGCCGGCCCGCGGCATCGATTTCAGGTGCAGCGGCTCGTGGAAGTCGCTGGGTTCGAACCGGGTGTGGTCCGCGCCGCCGTCCGGCGCCAGCGAGTAGGCCTGGATGGGCACGGTGCGGCGCTGGCCGAGCAGGTCGGGGATGTCGGCGGAGTGCGGGTACTGCCTGCCGGGCTGCACCTTCCAGGTGGCGGTGCTGCCCGGGGACAGCCGCTCCGCCAGCTGGTACACCATCGTGATGCCGCCCTCGTGGGTCCAGTGCGTGTCGATGTCGTGGTAGATCGCCCTGCCGTTGCGGTCGGCGGATTCGCGCAGCGGGTCCCGCATGTCGATCGCGCCGGTCGCGGTGGGCAGCCGCCGCCAGAACTCCTCCCTGGCCCGCGAGGAGCAGTCCTTCCCCGCGTACTCCGGCGGCAGGTTCGCCGGGTACATCGTCGACTTGTCCGGCGCGATGACCAGCTGGAACTTCCGCCCGGAGGCCTCCACGACCTGGCGCCAGCGCCGCAACCCGGCGATCACCTCGTCCAGGCTGCGCTTCGGCGTGCACGGGTAGGCGACGTCGTGGCCGAGGTAGAGCCAGCCCGCCCGTCCTTCGATGACCTTCGGGAACACGTTCTCGTTCAGCGGCTGCCGGGCCTGCTGCTGGTCGCTCCCGGTGCCGGTGGGCGAGCTGTGCGTCCCCGACTCCAGCCGCGCCTGCTCGCCGAACACCCCCTGGCTGATGTCGTGCACCGACCGGACCGCGGTCCCGCGGAACGGCAGGTTCTCCGCGGCCCACGGGGACAGCCCGGTGAGGAAGCCCCAGCCGTCGGTGATGCTCGGGAACTCCGCCAGCGGCCGGTTCTCCAGCTGCTCCGCCCGTGCGCCGAACACCCAGGTGGTGGCGGGCGCGGTGAGGAACAGCAGCGCGCACACCAGGGCGGTGAGCTGGCGCCTGCCGTGCCGCGGCCGGTGCATCGGGTGCTCGCGCGGCAGCCACGACTCGTGGACCGCGGGCAGCTCGGTCGGTTCCGTCCTCGACACGCCGCTACGTTAGCCCGGCCGGGCGACGGCCGTGCCCGGTTCCCGCGGAACTCACGGCCGCACGGGCGTCCGGTGTTCGTTCCGCAGGTACTTCGGCGGGCCGGGTTCGCGGGCCGCGTGCAGTTCGGCCAGCTGCGCCGCGATCGGCGGGTGCAGGTCCAGCCGGGGCAGCTCGGCGACCGGGACCAGCTCGGGCCGCAGGCCGTCCTCCTTGAACCGCGGCCACCCGGCGGGCCGGCCCGGGGAGCGGAACACGACGTCCACCAGCCGTTCGGCGAAGGGGCGCACGGTCTCGACGATGAGCGCGCAGGTGCCCGGGTCGATCAGCATGTCGGTCTCCTCGCGCAGCTCGCGCCGCACGCAGGCGTGGAAGTCCTCCCCCGGCCGCGGGGTGCCGCCCGGCAGCACCAGGTCGTCGTGCTCGCGGCGGCACACCAGCAGCACCCGGTCGCCGAAGAACACGGCGGCGGAGCAGCGCAGCAGGACGTGGATGTGCGACATGGCGGGCCTCCTGAGTTCCGGAGAGGCCATCAGCGGCGTGTTCCGCACTTCCGGCGAGCCTCATCGCCGCCGCCGAGTCTCCGCCCACCCCACCCCCACGACAACGGCCCAACGACCCATATCCGCTGGAACTCGGCCGGTAGCACCCGCTGTGATCCGTGCCATCGCCGGAACATAAGCTCTAGGTTATGATTCGGGAGTCGGCGCGGTGGAGCATCCCACTGCACGACGAGGTCGCCGGGTGGTACCTATCGCTGGACAGCGCGACCCGCGCAGCGGTGGACATCGCACTGGAGAAGCTCGCCGAGCACGGTCCGACGCTGGGCCGGCCACTCGCAGATCACATCAAGGGATCGAGCATCAGCAAGCTCAAGGAGCTCCGACCACGAGTGCGCAAACCGGCCCAGGAGCGATCCCGCTCGGCGAGCAGCGCGTGGCCGAGCACGAGGCCGCGATGCGGAAGGCGGACGACCAGGAGGGGGCAGGACGATGAGCCGCTCGTGGGACGAACTCCGCGATGAACTCGACGCCCGCGATCGTGCGGCCGGTGACGACCCGGAAGCACTCCGCGAGCAAGCGCGGCAGGACACGAACGCCTACGTCCTCGGGTTCCGGCTGGCGGAGCTCCGGAAGCGGATCGGGCTCACCCAAGGAGCGGTCGCGGAACGGATGGGCGTCACCCAGGCACGGGTCTCGCAGATCGAGAACGGGGAGCTGGACCAGATGGCGGTGTCCAGCATCCGCAGCTACATCACCGCGCTCGGCGGGCGGTTGAAGCTCGTCGTGGACCCGGCCGGCCCGCCACCGGGTGCCGCCGAAGCACCCCGATCGGAGCTGGACGCCCCCGTCGTGCTGTGCTGATCAACGAACCCGCCCGCCTTCGAACGAGCACGCCGGCCCAGGTCTCGTCCTGCCAGCGGCGAAGCGGCTGAGCGGAGACCGCGCACGCAGCCGGATCACCCGCGAGTGCTCAGCGCCCTCCTCGCGAGGACAGCGTTTCCTCCTGTGGCGGAGCCACCGGTGCAAAAGATCCCGCGGCGAGAATCCTGCTGCGGTTCCGCCACCCCACCCCGACGCGAGAAGAGCCGGGGAAGAGCCGGTCAGAACTGGTAATACAGGAACGGGCTGAACGAGCCGGTCGCGACCAGCAGGCCCGAGTACAGCAGCCCGGCCGTCATCACCGCCGCCCGCAGCGCGTTCGCCTGCCGGGACCGCACCGACTCCAGGAACGCCCCGGTCCCGGTGGAGGCGGGCAGCAGCACCACGACCAGCGCGACCAGCAGGAAGAACACCCGCTGGTGGGTGACGGAGGCGGCGACGAGGTCGGTGAGCCCGGACAGGTCCGGCAGCAGCATGTGCCCGGTCATCGTGAACGCCGTCCCCAGGTCGGGCGCCCGGAAGAACACCCAGCCCAGCACGACCAGCAGCAGCGTCAGCGCCCGCCTGCCCAGCCGCGCCCAGCGGTCCGCGGGCGCCGAGTCGTGCCCGGTGGCGCGTTCCACGACCAGCAGCGCCCCGTGGAACAGGCCCCACACCAGGTAGGTCCACGCCGCGCCGTGCCAGAACCCGGTGAGCACGAAGATGATCGCCAGGTTCAGGTAGGTGCGCCCGGTGCCGCGCCGGTTGCCGCCGAGCGGGATGTAGACGTAGTCGCGGAACCAGCGGGACAGCGACATGTGCCAGCGCCGCCAGAACTCGGTGACGGTCACCGAGGAGTAGGGCCGGGCGAAGTTCTCCGGCAGCCGGAACCCGAGCATCCGACCCAGCCCGATCGCCATGTCGGAATAGCCGGAGAAGTCGAAGTACAGCTGCACGGTGTAGCCGATGGCGCCGAGCCAGGCGACGGCGAAGCTCATGTCCTCGGCCGGGGTCGCGAAGCAGGCGTCGACCATCGGGGCGAGCGTGTCGGCGACGACGACCTTCTTCGTCAGCCCCCACGCGAACCGCGGGAAGCCGGCTGCGACGTCGTCGAGCCGGTGGGTGCGCTGCTGCGGGAGCTGGTCGGCGATCTCCCGGTAGCGCACGATCGGCCCGGCCACCAGCTGCGGGAACATCGCGATGTAGGTGACGAAGCCGACCGGGTTGCGCAGCGCGGGCCGTTCGCCGCGGTACACGTCGACCACGTAGGAGATGTGGTGGAACGTGTAGAAGGAGATGCCGATCGGCAGCGCCAGCTGCAGCACCGGGAAGTCGCCACCGAACCACCGGGTCAGCGTCGCCAGCTGCTCGGTGGCGAAGCCCGCGTACTTCCACACCACCAGCACCAGCAGGTCGAACGAGACGGCGCCGATGAGCAGGGCCCGGCGGTGCGGGTGCTCCGCTTCGGGTTCGAGGGACTTGCCCGCGAGGAAGTTGACGACGATGCACGCCAGCAGCAGCAGGGTGGTGCCGCCCGCGCCGCTGGCGTAGAACACCAGGCTCGCGACGGCCACGATCGCGTTGCGCGCGGACCGGGGCGCGATGAGCACCGCCGCCAGCACGACCGGCAGGAAGTACCAGAGGAACAGCGGAGTGGAGAAGTACATCGGTGAGGGGCCTCGCGGTGCTGGGAGGCCCGGGCCTCCCGATCGACTCGGCTTCGGAGCCTAGCCGAGCGCGTGGCCGCACTTGCCAGGAACGGCTCAGCTCACCGGCGAAATCCCGCCGGGTCGCCGGAGGTGGGGGGGGGGGGGGGGGGGGGGGGGGGGGGGGGGGGGGGGGGGCGGGGGGGCGGGGGGGGGGGGGGGGGGGGGGGGGGGGGGGGGGGGGGCGGGGGGGGGGGCGCGGGGGC
>NZ_JAIUJZ010000128.1:0-30940 GCF_020176775.1 Saccharopolyspora sp. 6M | reverse complement strand
CCCCCCACCCCGCCCCCCCCGCCCCCCCCCCCCCCCCCCCCCCCGCGGGGGGCGGGGGGGGCCGCCCCCCCCCCCCCGCCGGCCCCCCCCCACCGGACGATCAGTAGGTGACCGGCTTGATGCGGCGGCGCCGCGCCACCTCGGCCAGCACCACCCCGGCCGCGACGGAGGCGTTCAGCGACTCCACCTGCCCGGCCATCGGGATCGACACCGTCTGGTCGCAGGTCTCCCGCACCAGCCGGGACAGCCCGCGCCCTTCGGAGCCGACGACGACCACCAGCGGGCCGCCGGCGAGCTCCAGCTCGTCGGAGGTGATGTCGGAGTCCGCGTCGAGCCCCACGACCATCAGGCCCTCGTTCTTGAGGTCCTTGAGGGTGCGGGTGAGGTTCACGGCCATCGCCACCGGCAGCTGCGCCGCGGTGCCCGCGCTGGTGCGCCACGCGACGGCGGTCATCCCGGCGCTGCGCCGCTGCGGGAGGATCACGCCGTGCGCGCCGAACGCGGCGGCCGAGCGGATCACCGCGCCCAGGTTCCGCGGGTCGGTGACCCCGTCCAGCGCCACCAGCAGCGGCGGCCGGCCGGAGTCGGCGGCGTGCGCGAGCACGTCGTCCGGGTGCGCGTACTTGAACGGCGGCACCTGCAGCACGAGGCCCTGGTGCATGGCGCCGCCGGTCATCCGGTCCAGCTCGGTGCGGGGCACGTCGATCACCGAGATGCCCCGGTCGGACGCGTTGCGCACCGCGTCCTTGACCCGGTCGTCGGTGTCGATGCCCTGCGCCACGTACAGCCCGGTGGCGGGCACGCCGGCGCGGAGGCATTCGGCGACCGGGTTGCGACCGGCCACCATCTCGGGCAGTTCGCGCTGCTCGCGCTGCCTGCGGTTCTGCTGCTCGGTGCGCGCCTTGGCGGCATCGGCGCGCTTCTTCGCCGGGTGCGGAACCCGGTCCTTGGCCTTGGGGGTGGGGCCCTTGCCTTCGAGGCCCTTGCGGCGCTGGCCGCCGGAGCCCTTCACCATCCCCTTCTTGGTTCCCGGCTTGCGGGTCGCCCCACGGCGCTTGTCGTTGCCTGCCAACGTTCGTTCACCCGTCCTTGAGTGTCCACAACGGACCGTCGGGTGTGTCCTCGACGGCGACGCCGGAAGCCAGCAGCCGGTCCCGCAGCAGGTCGGCGGTGGCGAAGTCGCGCTCCGCCCGAGCCTTCTGCCGCTGCTCCAGCAGGCCGTCGACCAGCTCTGCGAGTGCTCGGCGCGCGGCGTCGTCCGCGCCGGACTCCTCGGCCCACTGCGGGGCGAGGGGGTCCAAGCCGAGCACGTCGGTCATGGTGCGCACCGAGGCCGCCGCGGCGCGCGCGGCCTCGTCGTCACCGGTGTCGAGCGCGGCGTTGCCCTCGCGGATCGTGGTGTGCACCGCGGCCACCGCCTGCGGCGTGGACAGGTCGTCGTCCATCGCCGCGGCGAACTCGGGACGCACGTCCCCGTGCCCCACGCCGCCGGTGCGCTGCGCGACCCGATGCACGAAGGATTCGATGCGCCGGTAGGTGGCGACCGCTTCCTGCAGCGCCTCCTCGGAGAACTCCACCGTCGACCGGTAGTGCGGGGCAACCAGGTAGTAGCGCAGCTCGCACGCGCGGGCCCGCTCCAGCACGGCCGGGATGCTCATGGTGTTGCCGAGCGACTTCGACATCTTCTCGCCGCTCATCGTCACCCAGGCGTTGTGCAGCCAGTAGCGGGCGAACGGGTCCCCCGCGGCGTTCGACTGGGCGAGCTCGTTCTCGTGGTGCGGGAACACCAGGTCCAGGCCGCCGCCGTGGATGTCGAACTCGGCGCCGAGGTAGTAGGTGGCCATCGCCGAGCACTCCAGGTGCCAGCCGGGGCGGCCGTCGCCCCACGGCGTGGGCCAGCTCGGCTCGCCGGGCTTGGCGCCCTTCCACAGCGTGAAGTCGCGCGGGTCGCGCTTGCCCGCGGCGGCGTGCTCGCCCTGCTGCACCTCGTCGAGGCGCTGACCGGACAGCCGCCCGTACTCCGCGGCGAAGGAGCCGACGGAGAAGTACACGTCGCCGCCCGCCGGGTAGGCGTGGTCCTTGTCGATCAGCCGCTGGATCAGCTCGACCATCTGCCCGATGTGCCCGGTGGCCCGGGGCAGCGCGGACGGCGGGAGGCAACCGAGCCGGTCGTAGGCGCTCTCGAAGGCGCGCTCGTGCGTGGCGGCCCACTCCCACCAGGGACGGCCGGCCTCCCCCGCCTTCGCGATGATCTTGTCGTCGATGTCGGTGACGTTGCGGACCAGCCGCACGTCGTACCCGGTGTGCAGCAGCCAGCGGCGCAGCACGTCGAAGTCGAGCCCGCTGCGCACGTGACCGATGTGCGGCACGCCCTGCACCGTCGCCCCACAGACGTAGATCGACGCCACTCCGTCGCAGCGCGGGTGGAATTCGCGCGTCGTGCGGGTCGCGGTGTCATGCAGGTGCAGGCTCACGCCTCGATGGTACGGGGGTCCTCCGATCGTGAACCACGACAGGGGCCTGCTCGTCAAGGCTTCGCGCTGTGCGCTCCGCCGGAGATCCGGTCGCGGTGCTCACGCCCCCGCGGGCGAGGCGGGCAGCACGCCGTGCTCCGCGACCGCCGCGAGCAGGGCGTCCGGCCGCTGCGCGGTGGGCAGCGGTTCCACGATGGACACCGCGCAGCCGATCGCGGCCGCACCGCCGTCGGCCTCCTCGCTGTCACCGATCATGAGCGCTTCGGCCGGTTCGACGCCGAGCCGCTCGCAGGCGCGCAGGAACAGCTTCGGGTCGGGCTTGATCACGCCTTCGACGTAGGACATCAGGTACTCGTCGACCAGGTCGAACACGCCGAGCTTCTCGAACGCCGGGCGGATGTCGAAGGCGATGTTGCTGATCACGCCGATCCCCACGCCCGCGTCGCGCAGCCCGCGCAGCACCTCCGCGGTGTCCGGGTACGGCGTCCAGGACAGCGGGTCCACCAGGCGGGCGTAGAGCGCCTCCGCCTGTTCCGCGGTGCTGACGCCGGAGAGCCGCAGCACCTCGATGTTGGACTTGCGGTGCATCTCCGGGTCGAGGTCGCGCTGGTCCCAGGCCTCCTGGAACTCCGGCTCGAACTCGACGACGCGACCGGTGGGGGCGGTGAGCCTGCGCAGCAGCTCGGTCTGCGCCTCCAGGGTCAGCGGATCACCGCTGCCGTCGGTCAGCCCGGCGAGCCAGGACGCGTCCTGCTCCAGCCGGAACAACGTGCCCGAGTAGTCGAAGAACACCGCGCGCAAGCTCACCCGGCCACCCTACGGGCCGCGCCGCGCCCGCTCCCGCCGCTGCGGCCGATCTCACCACCGGTCGCCGACGCGGCGCACCGCGCCCACCGGCCGCGCAGCCCGGACGTGGCCGAGCACCGCGCGCGGCAGGAGCGGGCCACCCGGATCCGCGCCGCGTGCGACGTCCTGCCGTCCGACGAGGACCGCGCCCAGCCGCCCGGCGCGGTGGCGGCGCCGGCGCGCGAGACCGGCCGGAGCCGCCGGGCCGGGCCGGCTCCCGCTGATCACCCCGCAGGGTTCCACCGGCGCGGCGGCGGTCGAGGTGATCGGGCTCCGATCGAGGTCAGGACGTGCCGGAGGTGAGTCGGTCGGCGGGGATCGGGTCGTCGTGGTGGAGCGGGGCGAGGATGCCGAAGACGCACGAGGCGGTGCTGATCCACAGGATGGCGGCGGCGAGGACGAGCGCGGCGGCGCCACCGGCCGCCCACAGCAGCAGCGAACAGGGCCAAGCGATCACGGGCTGGCCGACCACGGCCCTGCGCACCCAGCGGTTGCGTTCGATCACCATGCGTCGAGCATGACCCGCGGCGGGCGGTACGACCAGGGTGCGAACCCGGACCTTTCCCCGACTTGACCCCCAGGTGGGGAAGATTTAACCGGACGTGCTGGTCAAGCCGCCGGGAAGAGCAATGCGGTGGCGACGGCGGCGATGCCTTCGCCACGGCCGGTGAGCCCGAGCCCGTCGCTGGTCGTGCCGGACACCGACACCGGCGCGCCGAGCACCTCGGAGAGCACCCGCTGGGCTTCCTCGCGGCGCTTGCCGATGCGGGGCGCGTTGCCGATGACCTGCACGGTGGCGTTGCCGACCTGGAACCCGGCGGCGGTGATCCGGTCCACCACCTCGGTGAGCAGTTCCGCACCGTGCGCCCCGGCCCAGCGATCACCGCCGGTGCCGAACACGGCACCCAGGTCGCCGAGCCCCGCCGCGGACAGCAGCGCGTCGCACAGCGCGTGCGCGGCGACGTCCCCGTCGGAGTGGCCGCTGCACCCGTCGACGCCGGGCCACCGCAGGCCGGCGATCCAGCACTCCCGGCCGGCTTCCACGGGGTGCACGTCGACGCCTTGGCCGATCCTCGGCAGCGGTCCGGTCACCGGAGTTCTCCGATCGGTTCGACGGCGAGCACCGACTCGGCGACCGCCAGGTCGAAGGCGGTGGTGATCTTCAGCGCGTTCGGGTGACCGGGCACGGTGCGCACCTCGCCACCGGCCCGCTCCACGAGCCCGGCGTCATCGGTGGCGGCGCCCCCGGCCGCGTCGTAGGCGGCGCGCAGCACGCCGGGCCGGAAGCCCTGCGGGGTCTGCACGCTGCGGAGCGGGGAGCGGTCGACGGTCGCGGTGACCGCACCGGCCTCGTCGACCTGCTTGATGGTGTCGGCGACGGGCAGCACCGGGATCACCGCGGACGCACCGCCGAGCACGGCGTCCACCACGGCACCGATCATGGCGGGCGGGGTGAACGCGCGGGCCGCGTCGTGCACCAGCACCACGTCGGCGTCGGGCACGGCCCGTTCGGTGACCGCGAGCGCGAGGCGGACGGACTCGGTGCGGTCGGCACCACCGGCCACCACGTGCACCGCCGCCGCGTCGAACTCGCCGAGCTCGCGCTCGACCACGTCGACCTGGTCCGGCGGGGCGGCGACGACCACGTGGTGCACGCGCCCGGAGTCCAGCAGACCACCGACCGCGCGCACCAGCAGAGATCGGCCCGCGACCTGGACCAGTGCTTTCGGCATCCCGGCACCGAGGCGCACACCGCGCCCGGCGGCCGGAACGAGGGCCACCACCGTCACGTTGAGCAGAACCCGCCGATCACACGGCCGTGGCGAGAACTTCGTCCAGCAGGGATTCGGCCTTGCCCTCGTCGGTGCCCTCGGCCAGCGCCAATTCGCTGACCAGTATTTGCCTGGCCTTGGCCAACATGCGCTTCTCACCCGCGGACAGGCCACGGTCCTTCTCGCGCCGCCAGAGGTCGCGCACCACTTCGGCCACCTTGTTCACATCGCCGGAGGCGAGCTTCTCCACGTTGGCCTTGTACCGCCGGGACCAGTTAGTCGGTTCCTCGGTGTGCGGGGCGCGCAGCACGTCGAAGACGCGGTCCAGACCCTCTTGACCGACGACGTCCCGAACGCCGACGATCTCGGCGTTGTCAGCGGGAACTCGAACGGTCAAGTCACCTTGCGCAACCTTGAGGACGAGGTATTGCTTCTCCTCGCCCTTGATCACACGGGTCTCGATTGCTTCGATGAGCGCGGCACCGTGATGCGGGTAGACGACGGTCTCTCCGACCTTGAAAACCATGTGTCCTCTGCCCCTTTCGCTGCGCCCAGCTTAGCATGCGCGGCAACCGAGCCTCGACCGGCTCCCGTCCGTCGTCGCAGGTCAGGACGCGATCGGGGGTTGACAAACAGGCTCCGGGCATGCTTCCCGGGGGTCTCCGGCGCCCCCTTTTGATCCACTGTGGACACCTTCCGAACACGGTTCACGACCCCGGACCGGGGGCCGATGTGGGGTCTGCCTACTGGTCCTCCGGAGCGGACCATTAAGCTCCATCGCGGTCGTCCGGCTATCAGGAAGGACACTGCCACCGTGAGCCGCCTTCAGCACCACACCTTCCGCGTGCGGTTGACCTCGGCCGCCCTCGGCCTGGGCGCCGTCCTGGCGCTCGCCGGATGCAGCGCCGGGCAGGTCACCGAGACCGACACGCAGGTCGCCGCCGTCGCGGGCGGCAGCGGGGACGCCGGCGGCATCGGCGTCCGGAACGCGACGCTGTCCTTCCCGGAGACGGGGACCCGCTACGCCAAGGGCGCCTCCGCTCCGCTGGCCGCCGTGCTGATCAACGACGGCGCCGAGGCGGACAAGCTGGTCGAGGCCTCCTCGACCTACGCGGCCTCCGTCGACGTCGCCAAGAACCGCACCCTGCCGTCGCGGTCCGCGCTGCACGCCTACGGCGCGGAGGGCTCCGCGACCCCGGATCAGCAGGAGGTCTCGATCACTCTGAAGGGCCTCACCCAGGACATCACGCCCGGCGTGACCGTCCCGGTGACCTTCGTGTTCGAGAAGGCGGGCCCGCTCACCGTGCAGGTCCCGATCGGGGAGGACTCCACCCCGCGACCGGACACCGGTGGCGAGGAATCGCACCACTGACACCCAGCTCGAACAGCAGCCGGAGGCCGTCCCGTCGGGGGCGGCCTCCGCTGCGTCCGGGGCCTGCTCGCCGGGCGGGCGCCGACACGCGGGCGTGTGTCGGCACGGGTCCCGTCGGGCCCGGCTTATAGCCTCGCCCCGTGCCTACCAAGAACGCCCGTCCCGCCTACCGCTGCGCCGAATGCGGTCACGAGGTCGCGAAGTGGGTCGGCCGCTGCCCGAAGTGCCACGAGTGGAACACCGTGGAGGAGGCGGCCCCGGCGCGGCCCGCGCTGGCGAAGCTGTCCGCGGCCGCGCCGTCCAGCGCGGCCCGCCCCATCGGCGAAGTGGACCTGGACTCGGCGCGGGCCGTCCCGACCGGCATCGCGGAACTGGACCGGGTGCTCGGCGGCGGCATCGTGCCGGGCGCGGTGATGCTGCTCGCCGGTGAGCCCGGGGTGGGCAAGTCGACGCTGCTGCTGGAGGTCGCGCACCGCTGGGCCGCGGCCCGCACCGGCGGCCCCTCGTTGTACATCACGGGCGAGGAGTCGGCCGGTCAGGTGCGGCTGCGCGCGGAGCGGACGAACTCGCTGGACCCGGAGCTGTTCCTGGGCTCGGAGAACGACCTGTCGGCGGTGCTCGGGCACGTGGACGCGATCAAGCCGGGGCTGCTGATCGTGGACTCGGTGCAGACGGTGCAGTCGCCCGACGTGGACGGCACCCCCGGCGGCGTGACGCAGGTGCGCGCCGTGACCTCCGGCCTGGTCGCGCTGGCGAAGGAGCGCGGGCTGCCGGTGGTCCTGGTCGGGCACGTGACGAAGGACGGCGCGGTCGCGGGCCCGCGGGCCCTGGAACACCTGGTGGACGTGGTGCTCAACTTCGAGGGCGACCGGCACTCGGCGCTGCGGATGCTGCGCGGCATCAAGAACCGGTTCGGCCCGGCCGACGAGGTCGGCTGCTTCGAGCAGCGCGACGACGGCATCGCCGAGGTCACCGACCCGTCCGGGCTGTTCCTGAACCGGCAGGAGGCGGCGGTTCCCGGCACCGCGGTCACCGTGATGGTGGAGGGCAAGCGCCCCCTGCTGGCGGAGGTGCAGGCGCTCGTCGCGCCCACCCAGATGCAGATCCCGCGGCGTGCGGTGAGCGGCCTGGACTCGGCCCGGGTGTCGATGACGCTGGCGGTGCTGGACAAGCGCGGCCGGATCCGCACCGGGGAGAAGGAGGTGTTCGCGGCGACGGTCGGCGGCATGAAGGTCACCGAACCCGCCGCGGACCTGGCGGTGGCGCTGGCGGTCGCCTCCTCCGCGCTGGACGTGCCGCTGCCGCCGAACATCGTGGTGATCGGCGAGGTCGGGCTGGCCGGGGAGATCCGCCGGGTCAGCGGGGTCGGCAGGCGGCTCGCGGAGGCCGCGCGGCTCGGCTTCGACCGGGCGCTGGTGCCGCCGGACTCGGGCCGGTTGCCACCGGGCATCCGGGCCACCGAGGTGCCGGACATCAAGACGGCGCTGAAGTCCCTGCGCTCCCGCTGACCATCGGCGCAGCCGCGGACCGCACCGCCGGACGCCGGGCACCGCGCAGCGGACGCCGGGCACCAGGCGCCGGGCGGGCAGCAGGCGCCGGACACCGACCCGATCGCACCAGGAGTTCGAGAACAGGCAGCTGAGGGGGGAGTCGTGGCCGATGGTCATCCCGAGTCGTTGCGGACGACGCTGGCGTGGCTGGCGCCGGGGACCGCACTGCGGGACGCGCTGGAACGGATCCTGCGCGGCCGCACCGGGGCGCTGATCGTGCTGGGCCACGACGCGACCGTGGAGTCGATCTGCGACGGCGGCTTCCGGCTGGACGTGGGGTTCAGCGCGACCCGGCTCCGCGAGCTGTCCAAGATGGACGGTGCCGTGGTGCTGTCCACCGACGGGACCCGCATCCTCCGGGCCAACGTGCAGCTGGTCCCGGACCCGACGATCCCCACCGACGAGTCGGGGACCCGGCACCGCACGGCGGAGCGCACCGCCATCCACACCGGCCACCCCGTGGTGTCGGTGAGCCAGTCGATGAGCCTGGTCAGCGTCTACATCCACGGCTACCGGCACGTGCTGTCGGGTTCGCCGGAGATCCTGTCCCGGGCGAACCAGGCGCTGGCCACGCTGGAGCGCTACACGGCGCGGCTGGCGGAGGTGACGCACACCCTGTCCGCGCTGGAGGTGGCGGACGCGGTGACGCTGCGGGACGCGATGACGGTGGTGCAGCGCCTGGAGATGGTGCGCCGCATCTCCGACGAGATCGGCGGCGCGGTCGTCGAGCTGGGCAGCGACGGCCGGTTGATCGAGCTCCAGCTGGACGAGCTGGTCGGCGGCATCGACCTGGACCGGGAGCTGGTGGTGCAGGAGTACCTGCCGACCGCGGGCGGGTTGCCGACGACGGAGCAGGTGGACGCGGCGCTGGCGGAGCTGGACGCGACGGCGCTGCTGGACCTGACGGCGGTGGCGCGGGCGTTCGGCTACCCGGACGGGACGGAGGACCTGGAGCAGCCGCTGCGGCCGCGCGGGTACCGGCTGCTGGCGCGGGTGCCGCGGCTGCCGCCCGCGGTGCGCAGGCAGCTGGTGGCGCACTTCGGGTCCCTGCAGGCGCTGCTGGCCGCGGACGTCCCGCAGCTGTGCGAGGTGGAGTTCATCGGCGAAGCCCGCGCCCGCTCGCTCCGCGCCTCGCTGGGCCGGCTGGCCGAAGCGGGCCGCCACCTCTGATCAGCGGGGACGGCCTCAGCCGGTGATGCGGAAGGGCGCGGGTTCGCTGACCATGCGGTCGAGCCGGGCCCCGACCACGTACGCGCCCGCGGGGGCGGTGTCGCGTTCGGCGGCGCACTGGGCGGGGCTCGCGTCGCGGGTGGAGGCGACGCCGGTCCACCGGATCTCGTTGCGCACGGACTTCCCGGGTTCCAGCAGGGGCTTCTCGTTGGTGGATTCGACGTGGCAGTCGTTGCTGGACCAGAACCTGGTGCCGTTCTCGGTGGACACGACCACTTCGCGGAGCATCCGGTCGGTGTTGCGGACGCAGGCGTGGGAACTGGCGTTGGTGACGATCATGCGGAGTTCGACGGGTTCGCCCGCGGGGAAGCTCGGGCGGGCCGGTTCGGCGGCGATCCGCAGGTCCTGGTCGGCGCACGCGGGCGGTGGCGGCGGGGCCTTCGGCGCGGGCGGTGGTTCGGCCGCGTTCGGGGCGGCCGGTGATGGTGCGGCCTGCGGGACGGGCGCGGACGCGCGCGGGGCCAGGACTCCGGCGAGGACGACGATCCCCCACACCACCAGGGCGGTGACCAGCAGGATCACGCCGACTGCCAGTGCCCGGCGTCGCCAGTACACCTCGCGTGGGAGCGGTCCGATGGGATCCAGCACCGCCCGACAGTAACCCGGTGATCCCGCCGAACGGCCCAATGCCAATGGCCCCGATCAGGTGTATTGGTGCGGTTGATCAGTCGCGTTCTGCAACCCCTTCAGGTGACGCAGGCACGGGCTCGGGGCGGCGCGCGTGCCCCGGTGGAGTGGTGGCAGGATCGAATCCGAGATGACGACGATCGCCTGGGACCCCACCGAACTGACCGACTGGTTCGCCGCCGAGGCCCGCCCGCTGCCGTGGCGCGCGCCGGGTGTCACCGGCTGGGGCGTGCTGGTCAGCGAGACGATGCTGCAGCAGACGCCGGTGAACCGGGTCGCCCCGATCTGGCAGGAGTGGCTGGAGCGCTGGCCGCGCCCGTCCGACCTGGCCGCGGCCACCCAGGCGGAGGTGCTGCGCGCCTGGGGCAAGCTCGGCTACCCGCGGCGAGCGCTGCGGCTGCACCAGGCCGCGGCCGCGATCGCCGCCGACCACGGCGACGTCGTTCCGTCCGATGTGGACACCTTGCTGGCGCTGCCGGGCATCGGCGCTTACACGGCGCGCGCCGTGGCCGCGTTCGCCTACGGCAGGCGGGCCCCGGTGGTGGACACCAACGTGCGCCGGGTGGTGGCGCGCGCGGTGCACGGCGCGGGCGATGCCGGCCCGCCGTCGACGAAGCGGGACCTGGCGGACGTGGACGCGCTGCTGCCGTCCGACGACGCGAGCGCGGCCCGGCTCTCGGCGGCGCTGATGGAGCTGGGGCAGGTCGTGTGCACGGTCCGCTCCCCCGCCTGCGAGCGCTGCCCGATCGCGGCGGACTGCGCGTGGCAGCACGCGGGTCGCCCGGCCTACACGGGGCCGCCGAAGAAGGTGCAGAAGTTCGCGGGCACGGACCGCCAGGTGCGCGGCAAGCTGCTGGACGTGCTGCGCGGCACGGAGGGCCCGGTGCCGCGCGCCGCGCTCGACGCGGTGTGGCAGGACGCGGGCCAGCGGGACCGCTGCCTGGATTCGCTGCTGGTGGACGGGTTGCTGGAGCAGACCGACGACGGTCGCTTCGCCCTCCCCGGCGAGCACTGAGCGACCGGCCGGGCCTCCCGGCGACGACGGCCCGGAGGGCGGAACCGATGGCGCAGGCGCTGACCGTGTTCTTCGACGACGCGACCGAGCGGCGGTTGCGGGCGCTGCGCGAGAACGCGGCCGCGGCGCGGGTTCCGGTGCTGGACGGCCGCCCGGGCGTGGTGCTGGCGTCGGCGAGCTCGATCCCGGCCGCCGCCCGCGCGGCGCTGCGCGCCGAGCTGCGGTCGCTGTTCCTGCCGGACCTGTGGTTCTCCACGCTGGGCACGTTCCCGGGCGAGGACGCGGTGCTGCTGCTGACGGCGGTGGTGGACGCGGAGCTGCTGGCGGTGCACTCGGCGGTGCACGACGTGCTGGCGGGCCGGGTGTCGAACCCGTCGGCGTACCACTTCCCCGGGGCCTGGATCCCGCACTGCGCGCTGACCCCGGCGCTGGGCGGCGCGGAGCTCACCGCGGGGTTCGACGCGCTGCGCTCGGCGGAACCGGTGCGGGCGGCCGTCGCCGAGGTCGCGGTGCTGGATTCCCGCGACGGCACCGCGGACGTGCTCGTCGCGCGCTGAGCACCGGGCGCTCGATCAGCGGTGCCCCCGATCCGCCTCTCCGAGCGCCGGTCGATGCCCGCCGAGCGCGGAGCACGGCCCGCGCCCCGGCCCCGGAACGGGTGATCCGCGGCCGTCCGAGCGCCCGCCCACGGACTCGCGGAACCCCGCCCACCAGCGAAGTCGATCCCTCCACTGTGGACTACGAGGGGTGCTCGCCCGAGTTGCTCCCGCCCAGGTGAGGGGCCACTTTGGACCGGCATCCTGTCACGCGGCGTGAGGAGCGAGATGGACGTCGAAGGCGTGAGCATCGTGGCGCGCGGGATCACGGCCACCGGACCGGAGGGCATCGTCTTCGAGAACGTCGACGCCCGCGTGTACCCGGGCGAACTCGCCGTCGTCCTCGGCGAGGGCGGCACCGGCCGCACCTCGCTGCTGCTCGCGCTGTCCGGCAGGCTGCGCACCGTCGCCGGGCGCATCGAGATCGATGAGGCCCCGCGCCGCGCCGGCCTGGTGCGCAAGGTCGTCGTCCCCGCCCGCCTCTCCCCCGGTTTCGAGCTGGACGGCAGGCTCCGGGTCCGGGAGGCCGTCCGGGAGCGCCGCATCACCGCCCGCGTCAGCGCGCAGGACGTGGACCGGGCGCTGGCGCTGGTCGGGGTGGACGTCGACCGGGCCGCGCTGATCGACGAGCTCTACCCGGACGACCGGCTGCTGCTCGCGATCGCGCTCGCCACCGCGGGCGGCCCGCCGGGGATCGTGGTGGACGACGTGACCGCCGGGCTGCTGCCCTCCGGGCGCAACCGGGTGTGGTCGGCGCTGCGGGCCGTCGCGGACACCGGGACGACCGTGCTGGCCAGCGCCACCGAACCCGGTTCGGAGGCGGACGTGCTGATCCGGTTGCCGTACAACGTCGTCGACTTCGGCGACGACACCGGCGGGCTGCCGCTGTTCAGCTCCACCGCGGGCGAGGACCTCCGATGAAGGCGATCTACCTGGCGTGGCTGGAGCTGCGGCGCTTCCGCGGGCCGTGGCGCCGGTTCGCGCCCGCCGTGCTGATCCTCGTCCCGCTGCTGTACGGCGTGCTGTTCCTGTGGTCCAACTGGGACCCGTACGGGCGGACCGCGCAGGTGCCGGTGGCGGTGGTCAACTCCGACCGGCCCGCCGATCACAACGGGGAGCAGATCAACGCCGGCGAGCAGTTCGTGCAGCAGCTGCGCACCACCGACACGTTCCAGTGGCACTTCGTCGACGCGGGCACCGCGCGCAGCGGGCTGGAGGACGGCCGCTACTACTTCACGATCCGCGTCCCGGAGGACTTCAGCACCCGGCTGGCGCAGTCCACGCGCAGCTCCCCGCAGCGCCCCGCGGTGCTGCTGACCAGGAACGACGCCAACGGTCACCTGGCCGGGATCATGGCGGACGCGGCGCGCTACGAGCTGCAGAACCAGATCAACGCCGCCGCGTACGCCGCCTACGCGCGCGGGCTGTACGGCGACCTCGGCGAGGTGCGCGGCAAGCTCGGCACCGCGTCGGAGGTCTCCGAGCAGCTGGTGCAGGGCACCCAGCTGAGCAAGCAGAGCACCGGGGCGCTGGCCCGCGGGCTCAGCGGGGTGCGGGACGGCGCGGGCCGGGTGTCCGGCGGGGTCCGGGACGTCGCGGCTGCCTCCGCCGAGCTCGACGACAAGCTGTCCTCGATCACCGACTTCACCGGGCAGCAGCTGCCCGCCACCACCGATGCGCTGCTGGACGCGAGCTCCTCCGCGGTCGCCGACCTGAATTCGATCTCCGGCGGGGCCGCGGCGGCCCAGCGGCAGGCAGGCGGATCGGCCGGGGCGCTGGAGCAGCTGGCCCAGCGGCACCCGGGCCTGGCCGACGATCCCGCGTACCGGTCCGCGCTGGCCGACGCGCGGCGGCTCGCCTCCACCACCTCGGCGCTCGACGGCACGGCGCGGGACGCGCAGCGCTCCGCCGCCGAAGCCCAGGACCGGGCGCTGGCGCTGCGCGACGAGCTGGCACCGCTGCAGGAGGCGGCGAACGACCTCGCCGAGCCCGCGAGCCGGTTGCGGCTCGCCTCCGCGGAGCTCACCGGCGGCTCCGGCGGGCTCACCCAGGGCGTGAACGCGCTGGTCGCGAACATCGGTGTCGCGCAGACCAGCTCGGGGCAGCTCAACGACGGGGCGCGGCGACTCGCCGACCAGGTGCGGGACAGCCTGGACCGGATGCCGCCCGCCGGGCCGACGGAGGTCGCGCGGGCCTCCTCCGAGCTGGGCACGCCGTCGGCGGTGCGGGCGACGACGCTGAACTCCGCCGACGTGTACGGGCGCGGGGTGGCGCCGCTGTTCTTCGCGATCGCGCTGTGGGTGTTCGGGTTGTTCGCCTACCTGCTGTTCACCCCGCTGAACCAGCGGGCGCTGGGCGGGCGCACCAATCCGCTGTCGATCGCCGTCGGCGGCCTGCTGCCCGCGGCGGTGCTCGGGGTGATCGGCGGGCTGGTGCTGCTGGGCGCGATGGACCTGGGGCTGGGGCTGGACCCGGTGGACCTGCCTTCGGCGGTGGGGCTGGTCGCGCTGGCGGCGGCCGCGTTCACCGCGGTGAACCACTTCCTGCGGGCGGCGTTCGGCGTGGTCGGCGGGCTCGTCTCGGTGGCGCTGCTGCTGGTGCAGATCACCGCATCCGGCGGGCTGTACCCGGTGGAGACGGCCCCGGCGCCGTTCCAGGCGCTGCACGCGGTGCTGCCGATGAGCTACCTGGTGGACGGCCTGCGAGTCGCGTTCACCGGTGGCGAGCCCGCGCACCTGGCGCGGGACGCGATCGTGCTGGGCGGCGTGCTCGTCGGGTTCCTGGTGCTGACGTCGCTGGTGGTGCTGCGGCACCGGACGTGGACGATCGGCAGGCTGCACCCGCAGCTCGAACTGTGAGCCCCGCTGCGCTGCTCGTCATGCCCCGTGCGGGCCCGTAGGCTGGGTGCATGGCTGTTGTGAAGATCAACGCGATCGAGGTCCCCGAGGGCTCCGGCCCCGAACTGGAGAAGCGCTTCGCCGGGCGCCACGGCTCGGTGGAGGACTCCCCCGGGTTCCTCGGCTTCGAGCTGCTGCGGCCCGTGCAGGGCGACAACCGGTACTTCGTCTACACGAAGTGGGAGTCCGAAGAGGACTTCCAGAACTGGGCGCAGGGTCCGGCGAAGGCCGCGCACTCCGGCGAGCACAAGAACACCGTCGCCACCGGTTCCAGCCTGCTGGAGTTCGAGGTCGTGCAGGCCAAGCACAAGGACGCGTGAGCGACCTCCCGGGCGGGCGCCGCGCCCGCCCGGGATTCGAGGTGGAGGAGCGCGGTGAGCACGGACGCGATCGCCGCGGCGGCGGAATCCGTCGCCGGGGCGGAAGCGCTGCTGGTGTGCGCGGGCGCCGGGATCGGCGTCGACTCCGGGCTCCCGGACTTCCGCGGCGACACCGGTTTCTGGCGGGCGTACCCGCCGTACGAGCGGCTCGGGTTGAGCTTCGTCGAGGTGGCCGATCCGGTGCACTTCGCCGAGGACCCCGAGCTGGCGTGGGGTTTCTACGGGCACCGGCTGGGGCTGTACCGCGAGACGGTGCCGCACGAGGGCTTCGCGATCCTGCACCGGTGGGCGCGGCGGATGCCGCTCGGCGCCCGGGTGTTCACCTCGAACGTCGACGGCCAGTTCCAGGCGGCCGGGTTCGCCCCGGAGCACGTCGCCGAGTGCCACGGCAGCATCCACCGGTTGCAGTGCCTGGAACCGTGCACGGACGACGTGTGGTCGGCGGCCAACGTCTCGGTGCGGGTCGATCCGGCGACGATGCGCGCGGAACCACCGCTGCCCGTCTGCCGGAACTGCGGCGGCACGGCGCGGCCGAACATCCTGATGTTCGGGGACTGGAGCTGGGTCGCCGGGGACGCGCAGCCGCGGCTGGACGCCCTGCAGGAGTGGCGGCGCTCGTTGCGGGCGGCACGGCTGGTGGTGGTGGAGCTCGGCGCGGGCACCGCGGTGCCGACGGTGCGCAGGCACGCCGAACTGGCCTCGGCCGCCTCCGGCGCGCTGATCCGCATCAACCCGCGCGAACCCGACGTGCGGCACGGTCGCGGCCTGTCCCTCCCGGAACCGGCGCTACCGGCCCTGCGCGCCATCGACGCCTCGCTCAACGCGTGACCGCCCGCCACTGCGAGCACAACACCCGGCGAGCAGAACCGCGCCACCGCAGATCGTGTTCGCTTCCCGTCAGCGCGAAGCGCTGAGCCGCCGACCACGCACGCTTCCGGACCACCCGCGGGTTCTCAGCGGGATTCTCGCGAGGACGGCTTTTCCCTCGTGGCGGAGCCACTGAGGTTCCGCCACCCCGCCCCCGGAGCAGGACGAGTCCGGCGCAGCCTCAGCCAGAGACCACCAGGTGGGCGCTGATCGCCCGGTGGTCGCTGCCGGGCACGTCGTGCACCTGGTAGCCCTGCGCCACCAGGCCCTCGCTGACCAGCACGTGGTCGATGGTGACGCGCGGCGTCCAGCCCGCACCCCAGGTCGGGGCCAGCCCGTCCCCGGTGACCTCCGCGACGTCGGAGTAGCCGCCGCCGAGCAGCGCCCGCAGCGGCGAGTTGTCCAGCGTCGCGTTGAAGTCCCCGGCGAGGATCCGCGGCGCGGCGCGCTCCCCCGGCGGCCGCGGCATCGCGTCGATCTCCTGCCGCCAGCGACCGGCCGTGTCCGCGCCCATCGGGTAGAGCGGGTGCACCGCGACGAACTCGACCTCGCGGCCGCCCGGCAGCCGGATCAGCGCGGACGGCTGGGCCAGCGAGGTCGGCGGCACCAGCGCCAGCTCGCGCAGCGGGAACCGGGAGGCGATGCCGCTGCCGTCCGCCCGCGGTCCGCTGTGCAGCACCCGGTGCGGCAGCAGTGCCGCGAGCCCGGCCCGGTCCAGCGCGGCGACGGCCTCCGGGGTGAGCTCCTGCAGGCTGAGCACGTCGATCCGCCCGTCCCGCACCAGGTCCACGACCCGTTCCGCGTCGGCCTGGCCGAAAAACAGGTTGACCGACAGCACGCGCAGCGGTGAACCTTGCACCGGCGTCGGCGAGTCCGGGATCGCCCGGGGGAGCACCAGGACCGCCAGCACCACCGACAGCAGCCCCACGAGCAGCGTGCTCAGCCACCGGCGCAGCGCCAGGCCCAGCACGGTCAGCACCACCCCCACCGGCACGGCGTACGGCAGGGTCGCGGTCAGCGCGATCAGGTAGCGGTTCGCGGTGTCGAACCCCAGCAGCACAGGGGCCGCCCACGCGGCGGTGCCGATCACGGCCAGCAGGAACAGCGCGGTGGCGCATCCGCTCCTGCGCGCGGATCCGGCGTCGGGTTCGGCGACCGCCGCGCCCATCCAGCACCCCCGATGTCGTGCGGCTCACCCGCGCTGCCAGCGCGCTGTGCGCGCGCTGTCAGCGCCACCCCCGATGGTGGGGAGCATAACGAATCGAGGAGGCGGCATGTCCTATGCGATCCAGGCCGAGGGCCTGGTGAAGCGCTTCGGCGCGACCACCGCGCTCGACGGCGTCGACCTGGCCGCGCCGACCGGCTCGATCCTGGGGGTGCTCGGGCCGAACGGCGCGGGCAAGACGACGGCGGTGCGCATCCTGGCGACGCTGCTGCGGCCGGACGCGGGCCGGGCCACCGTGGCGGGGCGCGACCTGCATCGGGAGGCGGTGGCGGTGCGCGGCCGCATCGGGCTGACCGGGCAGTACGCTTCGGTGGACGAGGAGCTGACCGGGGTGGAGAACCTGGTGCTCATCGGCCGGTTGCTGGAGCTGTCCCGGCGGGACGCGCGGGCGCGCGCGGCGGAGCTGCTGGAGCGCTTCGGGCTCACCGACGCGGGCGGTCGCGCGATCAAGACCTACTCGGGCGGCATGCGCAGGCGGCTCGACCTGGCGGCGAGCATCGTGGGCAGGCCGGAGGTGCTGTACCTGGACGAGCCGACGACCGGGCTGGACCCGCGCAGCCGCAACCAGGTGTGGGACATGGTCACCGGGCTCACCGGCGAAGGCGTCACGGTGCTGCTGACCACCCAGTACCTGGAGGAGGCCGACCAGCTCGCCGACCGGATCAGCGTGATCGACCACGGCCGGGTGGTGGCCGAGGGCCGCGCCGACGAGCTCAAGCGGCGCACCGGCAAGCAGACCCTGCAGGTGCGGCCCAGCGGTGCCGAGGACGTGCCGGAGGTGCGGCGCATCGTCGCCGAGCTCACCGGCGTGCAGCCCGCGACCGACGACGAGGGCGGCCTCATCACCGCCCCGGTGGACGATCCGGTGCTGCTGTCGGCCCTGGTCCGCAGGCTCGACGACGCGGGGATCACCGCCGATGAACTGGCCTTGCGGCTGCCCAGCCTGGACGAGGCGTTCCTCGCCCTGACCGGGAAGCCCGCCGCGGAGGAGGGGACCGCAGCATGACCAGCACGATCGAACGCGGCACCGGGGCCGAGCCGTCCCCGCCGCCGCAGGAGCGCATCGGACCGCTGCGCACCGTGCGGCACGGGCTGACGCTCGCCGGGCGCAGCGTGCTCAAGATCCGCAAGTCGCCGGAGGGGCTGCTGGACGTCACGTTGCAGCCGATCCTGTTCCTGGTGATGTTCGTGTACCTGTTCGGCGGTGCGATCGCCCAGGACACCGGCGCCTACCTGCAGCAGACGTTACCGGGTGTGATGGCGATGAACATGATCTTCGGCAGCCTCGGCACCGGGATGCAGCTCAACACCGACATCAGCAAGGGCGTCTTCGACCGGTTCCGCAGCCTGCCCATCGCCCGCTCGGCGCCGCTGATCGGGGCGGTGTTCGGCGACGTGGTGCGCTACGTGGTGTCGGTGGCGGTGCTGCTGGCCGTGGCGACGCTGATGGGGTTCCGCATCGAGACCGGGCCGCTGCAGGCGTTCGCCGCGTTCCTGGTCGCGTTGGCGTTCGCGCTGTCGATGTGCTGGATCACGGTGTTCCTCGGGATGCTGATCCGCAGCCAGCAGGCGCTGCCGGGCGTGGCGATGGCGTTCATGTTCCCGCTGACGATGGGCAGCAACGTGTTCGTGCCGACGGAGACGATGCCCGGCTGGCTGCAGGCGTGGGTGCAGGTGAACCCGGTGACGCAGCTGGCGGACACCGCGCGCGGGCTGATGATCGGCGGGCCGGTGGCCGGGCCGCTGACGGCGACCGTGATCTGGATGGTGGTGTTGACGGCGGTGTTCTTCCCGCTGGCGATGTGGGCCTACCGGAAGCGGGTGTGAGCCCGCCGGGCGGGAGGCTCTCGGGGGTCTCCCGCCCGGCTTCACCGCTGGTCGCGGTCCAGTGCGGAGCGGAGCTCGGCGAGGGCCGCGGCCCTCGGCTGCGCCGTCGCGGCGTCGAACACCGCCCGGTGCGGTTCTCCGGTGGACGCCAGGCCGTCCCGGGTCCGGCGCACGTCCGGGTCGCCTTCGTCGAGGGCGCCGCGCAGCGCGACGGCCAGCCCGAGCAGCCGCGCCGCCCCGGGCTGGTCGCCGGCGTTCCACCGCCAGCGCGCCGCGCACTCCGCGACGGCCGCCGCCTCCGGCGCGCTCCGGATGCCGGCACCGCCGTCGAGGGCCTTCGCGAGCAGCGCCGGAGCCTCGTCCGGGCGCCCCCGGTCGAGCAGGACCCCGGCGCGTTGCCGCAGCAGTGCCGGACGCAGCAGGGCGCCTTCTTGCTCGTCCGTGCCGATGCGGTCCGCCTCGTCCAGGTACCGCTCGGCCTCGTCCGGTCCGCCTTCCAGCCGCGCGCATTCGGCGAGGCCGGTCAACGCCCACACCGCGAACCACGGCCTGCCGCGCGCCGCGATCTCCCCGGCCCGTTCCAGTTCGGCGCGACCGCGGCCGAAGTCCCCGGCCCGCACCCGCTCCACCCCGATGCGCACCATGATCGCGACCAGGTCGACGTCGGAGCGCAGCTGCCGGATCGTTTCCAGCGCCTCCGCCAGCAGGTCGATGGCGCCCGCGTGATCACCGCGCAGCGAGCGGTAGCCGGCGAGGCTGCTGATGCTCTGCGCCCGCCCCCACCGATCGCCGATCCGGCGGAACGCGTCCGCCGCGGTGCGCATGTGCTCCTCCGCGGTCCGCGGATCGCCGCCGTGCTCGGCGCTGATCGCCTGCTCGAACACCGCCGTGGCCCGCACCCACGGGTCGGGGTGCGCGGTGGCGAGCTCGACGACGCGCCGCAGCTCGGTGAACTCGCCGAGGAACAGCCACGCCCCCGCCTCCAGCAGGACGGAGTGCGGGTAGCGGTGCATCGCCCCGCTCTCCGCCGCCGCGACGGCACCGTCCCGCACCTGCTCGAACCAGCCGTCGCCGGTGCCCGCCAGCGCGCGTCCGAGCCGCACCACCGCCCTGGCCTGCGGTGCGGCGGGGCCGGGCAGCTCGGCGACGGCCGTGAACCGGGCGAGCACCTCCTCGCTCCACGCGGACATCGACCAGTACCAGGACAGCGCGGCCACCAACCGCAGCCCGCGGTCGGCGTCGCCCGCGTCGACGGCCCGGTGCAGCGCGGCCAGCAGGTTGTCGTGGTCGGCGTCGAGCCGGTCCATCAGGTCGAGCTGCTCGGGCCCGTGCAGGCCCGGTTGGGTCTCTTCGGCGACGGCGAGGAAGTGGGCGAGGTGCGCGTCGCGGGCCCGGTCGGCCGCTCCGTCGTCGAGGCAGCGCTGCCAGCAGTAGGCGCGCACCGTCTCCAGCATCCGGTAGCGGCCGTTCTCGACCGCGGTCACCAGGGACTTCTCCACCAGCGAGGACAGCACGTAGAAGACGTCAGCGGCGGGCAGCTCGTCGTCGGCGCACACCGCGGTCACCGATTCGGCGCGGACCGCGCCGGTGAACACGGCCATCCGGGCCGCGAGCCGCCGCTCCCGCTCGTCGAGCAGGTCCCAGCTCCACTCGACGACGGCCCGCAGCGTGCGGTGCCGCGGCATCGCCGCCCGGTTCCCGCCGGTGAGCAGCCGGAACCGGTCGTCGAGCCGCGCGGCGATCTGCCGCAGCGGCATCGACCGCAGCCGGGCGGCGGCGAGTTCGATGGCCAGCGGGATGCCGTCGAGCCGCCGGCACACCTCGACGACGTCGGGCGCGGTGCGCTCGGTGAGCTCGAACCCGGGGCTCGCGGCGGCGGCCCGGTCCGCGAACAACCGCACGGCGGCCGCCGCGGCCGGGTCCGTCCCGTCGGCGGGCAGGGCGAGCGGCCCCACCGGCAGCAGTTCCTCCCCAGGCAGCGCGAGCGGTTCGCGGCTGGTGGCGAGCACCCGGAGCTCGGGGCGGCGGCCGAGGAGTTCGTGCGCGAACCCGGCGGCCTCCTCGATGACGTGCTCGCAGTTGTCGAGGACGAGCACGGCCGGTTCGGCGCCGAGTGCCTCGGCGAGGCGGGCGGCGCCGTGCGACTGCGGTGCCTCCAGCAGCCGGGTCTCGCGGATGCCGAGCGCGGCGAGCACGGCCGCGGTGAGGTCACCCCCGTCGCGCACCGGCGCGAGCTCGGCGAACCACACCCGGTGGCCGGTGAGCTCGGCGGCGATCTCGGTGGCCAGCCGCGTCTTGCCCGCCCCGCCCGGGCCGAACAGGGTGACCAGCCGGGACCGGGCGAGCGCGGCGCCGACCTGCGCGATCTCGGCCTCGCGCCCGACGAAGCTGCTCAGCCGGACCGGGAGGGCCTGGTGCGCCGCCGGGGCGGGCGGCGGCGCGGGCTCGTCGCGCAGCAGCTCGGCGCGCAGCGCGGTCAACGACGTCGAGGGGTCGGTGCCGAGGTCGCCGGCGAGCCGGGAGCGGTGCGCCTCGTACGCGGCGAGCGCGTCGGCGCGGCGACCGGCGGCGTGCAGGGCCCGCAGCCGCAGTGCGATGAGCCGTTCGCGCAGCGGGTGTCGCGCGCAGAGCCCGTCCAGTTCGGGGATCAGGTCCGCGTGCCTGCCGATCCGCAGGTCCGCTTCGATCCGGTCCTCCCGCGCGCCCAGCCGGGCTTCGTCGAGCCGCGCGACGTGGGGGGCCGCGAACGCCGCGTCGGCGACGTCGACGAGCGGGTCGCCGCGCCACAGCGCCAGCGCCTCCCGCAGCACGTCGGCGGCACCGGCGGCCTCGCCGGAGCGCAGCCGGGCCCGGCCCGTCGCCACCAACCGGTCGAACCGGTGCACGTCGACGTCGTCGCCCGCGACGTCCAGGACGTAGCCCGCGGCCGTGGAGGTCAGCCGCAGGTCCCCGGTGGCGCGGCGGGCGCGGGAGACGAGCGTCTGCAGCGCGTTCACAGCGGCGGCCGGTTGCGCGGCGCCCCAGAGGTCGGCGATGAGCGTGTCGGCGGGCACCGGTCGTCCCGCGTCGAGCGCGAGCCGGGCGATCAGGGCGCGGACCCGCCGCCCGCCGACCTCGACGGGTTCGCCGTCGGCCGCGCGCAGCCGGAACGGTCCCAGCATCGCCACTCGCACCCGCCCAGCTTCGCAGGGGCCGGGGCGGCGCAGGTCGAGCCGGGTGTGCACCGGGCCGCCCGGCCTGTGGACAACTCGGTGGATCGGGCGGATCACCCACAGCTGATCCACAACCCGGAACAGCCTTGCTGAGCTGCGAGGACACCGCGGCGGCCGGATCGCGCACCCCGGACCGCAGCACACCGGGAACCACGTTTCCACAGGTCAGCGGCACCTCCTTCGCCACGCCGCGATCGAGGGACGGCGATCGTCGGCACCGGCCCGCCCGGCGGTCCTCCCGACGACGGACCTGTCCCCGAGTTGTCCACAGCTCCATCCACAGGAAGTGCAGTTGTCCACAGCAACGCGGCGACCGGTGGAGCGGCCGTGCGAGGGGGATCACAGGGAAGCACTCCCACCGTGCTGGAATCATGGAACAACGGACATACCGCATGATTCGCGCCCAGCGGTTCCGCTCGGCGCGCGGGCGCGGTCGGCGTGAACCGGCGGTTCAGCGACCGGCCCCGCCGCCCAGCACGGGCGCTGCCCACCGAGACCCCAGCCGACCTCCCTCCCCGCCGATGTTCGGAGCCTCGATGCACTCGACCGCACTGGCCGCTGCCGCCGCCGAGCCGACCGGGTTCACCGGTTGGGTCGTCAGCGTGATGGAGACCCTGGGCGGCCCCGGCGCCGGTCTGATCATCGCGCTGGAGAACGTGTTCCCGCCGATCCCCAGCGAGCTGATCCTGCCGCTGGCCGGGTTCGCCGCCAGCCGGGGCGACATGAACATCGTCTCGGCGGTGCTGTGGACGACGATCGGCTCGATCGTCGGCGCCCTCGTCCTGTACTGGCTCGGCGCCTCGCTCGGCCGGGACCGGATGCGGCGGATCGCCGCGCGGCTGCCGCTGGTGAAGGTCGCCGACGTCGACCGCACCGAGGCCTGGTTCGCGAAGCACGGGGTGAAGGCCGTGTTCCTGGGCCGGATGATCCCGCTGTTCCGCAGCTTCATCTCGCTGCCCGCCGGCGTGGAGAAGATGGCGCTGCCGACGTTCGTGCTGTTCACCGGCTTGGGCAGCCTGATCTGGAACACACTGTTCGTGGTGGCCGGTTACCTGCTCGGCGAGAACTGGTACCTGGTCGAGGAGTACGCGGGGATCGTTTCCAAGGTCGTCGTCGGCGCGGTCGTGGTGGCCCTCATCTACTTCGTCGTCGCCCGCCTCCGCCGCGACCGCCGCGAGCAGGACGCGGCCGACGACATCACCGACGAACTCCCCCGCATCTCCGCCGACGAGATCCCCACCCAGCAGCTCCCCCGCATCCGCTGACCGGCCGGACGAGTGGCCCATCCACCCGGTCCCGCTGGTCGGATGGGCCACTCACCTGACACGGAGCGGCTCAGCGAGCGCCGGGCAGCTCGGCGAGGAACCGGCGCCAGGCGGAGTGACCGACGCCGAGAGCCGACCGCCCTCGGGATCCTTCGCGAATCACGCACGAACACACCACGGGCGGTTAAGCGAACCTCGACGCACGCATTGCTGGACCCGGAGCTTCGGGTGCTCTTGAACCAGCCGGTGTCGTAACCCATCACTGCACTTCCTTCAACTTCGCCGCGAGGCGATCAGCCGACTCCTCCGAGGACAACGCGAGCCCTCGAACTCGTTCCATCGCTCGGAACATCGGCACGGTGTCCTCTTCGCGATCATGGTAGGTCGCCGGGCCGTGCGAGGCGTTGAACGCGATTCTCGGTGCGGTGCCACCGAAATCCAGCGTGATGAGCCCACCGCCCAGCAGCGGATTGCTCGGCGCGTTGCGCTCGACGAGCTGAAGCGTGACGTCCGATCGCTCGCCAAGGTCGAGCAGGTGCTCAAGCTGGCCGCGCAACACCTCCGGGCTGCCGACGACCTGGTCGAGGGCCGTTTCGGTCAGCACCAACGCGATGTCCTTGGACTCGGGGGCTTCCAACACGCGTCGCTGTTGTTCGAGCCGGAAAGCCAGCCGCCGCTGGACCTCCGCCGCCGAGGACGGCCACCAGATCCCGTCGCACGCGGTGAACACCGCTCGCGGGTAGTCGGCGGATTGCGCGAGGCCGGGCACGATCCCGGTGTCGTAGAAGCCGATCGCGCCAGCGTCGGCCTGCAGGTCGGCGAGCCGCTCGAAGGAACGCGGCAGGTCGTCGGGGCAGGTCGGGCCGCGGGTGCGCTTGCGCGCTTGCAGGCCGAGCGTCAGCGCGACGGCGCGCTCGACGAAGACGGGTGAACGGACCGTTCGCCCAACGGGATCGGACGACCCGCCCGCCCGAACCCGCCGCGACCGGTGCCGAACGCGAAGCGGCCCCCGCACCGGTGTGGTGCGGGGGCCGCGTTCGGATCAGGGATCCGGGGTCACTCCTCGGAGTTGTCCTCCCGCGAGGACTCCTCCGCGGAACCGCCCGAGGACGCCAGGTCCACCGGCGGCGAGTCCGGGACGGTGGACGGCTTCTGCTCACCGCGGAAGGTGAACACCGCCTCGTCGTCCTTGCCCTCGCCGTCCCAGTTGTCGACGTCCACGATGACGATCTGCCCGGCTTCGATCTCGCCGAACAGGATCTTCTCGGACAGCCGGTCCTCGATGTCGCGCTGGATGGTGCGGCGCAGCGGCCGGGCACCCAGCACCGGGTCGAAGCCGCGCTTGGCGAGCAGCTTCTTCGCCTTCGTCGTCAGCTCCAGGGACATGTCCTTGCCCCGCAGCGCCTTCTCCACCCGGCCCGCGAGGAGGTCGACCATCTGGATGATCTCGTTCTCGGTGAGCTGGTGGAAGACGATGACGTCGTCGATCCGGTTGAGGAACTCCGGACGGAAGTGCTTCTTCATCTCCTCGTGGACCTTGGACTTCATCCGCTCGTAGTTCGAGTCGGCGGAGTTGCCCGCGGAGAACCCGAGGCCCACGGCCTTCGAGATGTCCTGGGTCCCGAGGTTCGAGGTGAAGATCAGCACCGTGTTCTTGAAGTCCACCGTGCGGCCCTGGCCGTCGGTCAGGCGGCCGTCCTCCAACACCTGCAGCAGCGTGTTGTAGATCTCCTGGTGGGCCTTCTCGATCTCGTCGAACAGGACCACGGAGAACGGCTTGCGGCGGACCTTCTCGGTGAGCTGGCCGCCCTCCTCGTAGCCGACGTAGCCCGGAGGGGCGCCGAACAGCCGCGAGGCGGTGTAGCGGTCGTGGAACTCACCCATGTCGATCTGCACGAGCGCGTCGTCGTCGCCGAACAGGAACTCGGCCAGCGCCTTCGACAGCTCGGTCTTACCGACACCGGACGGACCGGCGAAGATGAACGAGCCCGAGGGACGCTTCGGGTCCTTCAGCCCGGCGCGGGTGCGGCGGATCGCCTGGGACACGGCCTTGACCGCGTCGTCCTGGCCGATGATCCGCTTGTGCAGCTCGTCCTCCATGCGGAGCAGACGGGTGGTCTCCTCCTCGGTGAGCTTGAAGACGGGGATGCCGGTCCAGTTGGCCAGCACCTCGGCGATCTGCTCGTCGTCGACCTCCGCGACGACGTCCAGGTCACCGGCCTTCCACTGGGTCTCGCGCTCCTCCTTCTGCCCGAGGAGGGTCTTCTCCTCGTCGCGGAGGCGCGCGGCCCGCTCGAAGTCCTGGCCGTCGATGGCCGACTCCTTGTCCCGGCGCACGTCGGCGATCTTCTCGTCGAACTCGCGCAGGTCCGGCGGAGCGGTCATCCGGCGGATGCGCATCCGGGCCCCGGCCTCGTCGATCAGGTCGATCGCCTTGTCCGGCAGGTAGCGGTCGTTGATGTACCGGTCCGCCAGCGTCGAGGCCGCGACCAGCGCGCCGTCGGTGATGGACACCCGGTGGTGCGCCTCGTACCGGTCGCGCAGGCCCTTGAGGATCTCGATGGTGTGTTCCAGCGAGGGCTCGCCGACCTGGATCGGCTGGAAGCGGCGTTCCAGGGCCGGGTCCTTCTCGACGTACTTGCGGTACTCCTCGAGCGTGGTCGCACCGATGGTCTGCAGCTCACCGCGGGCCAGCATCGGCTTGAGGATGCTCGCGGCGTCTATGGCGCCTTCGGCCGCTCCCGCTCCGACGAGGGTGTGGATCTCGTCGATGAACAGGATGATGTCGCCGCGGGTCTTGATCTCCTTGAGCACCTTCTTCAGGCGCTCCTCGAAGTCACCGCGGTAGCGGGAACCGGCGACCAACGAGCCCAGGTCGAGCGTGTAGAGCTGCTTGTCCTTCAGCGTCTCGGGCACCTCGCCCTTGACGACCTTCTGCGCCAGGCCCTCGACGACGGCGGTCTTGCCGACGCCGGCCTCGCCGATGAGCACCGGGTTGTTCTTGGTGCGCCGCGAGAGCACCTGCATGATGCGCTCGATCTCCTTGTCCCGGCCGATGACCGGGTCGAGCTTCGACTCGCGGGCGCTCTGCGTCAGGTTCCGGCCGAACTGGTCCAGGACCAGCGACGACGACGGGGTGCCCTCGCCGCGGCCACCGGCCTCGGCGGGCTCCTTGCCCTGGTACCCGGACAGCAGCTGCAGCACCTGCTGGCGCACCCGGTTCAGGTCCGCGCCGAGCTTGACGAGCACCTGGGCGGCGACGCCCTCGCCCTCGCGGATCAGCCCGAGCAGGATGTGCTCGGTCCCGATGTAGTTGTGGCCGAGCTGCAACGCCTCCCGCAGCGACAGCTCCAGCACCTTCTTGGCCCGTGGGGTGAACGGGATGTGACCGCTCGGGGCCTGCTGGCCTTGGCCGATGATCTCCTCGACCTGCTGCCGCACGCCTTCCAGGGCGATCCCCAGCGACTCCAGCGCCTTGGCGGCGACACCCTCACCCTCGTGGATCAAGCCCAGGAGGATGTGCTCGGTGCCGATGTAGTTGTGGTTGAGCATCCGGGCCTCTTCTTGGGCCAGGACGACCACCCGCCTCGCGCGGTCGGTGAACCTCTCGAACATTCGCACTCCCTGACTGCTGCGCCGGCGGTGTTGTACCGGGACACGGCTCCTGCTCGCCGATGCCCGCGAAGGGTTCAGCACTCTGGGGTCCACTGTAGTAGCCGCACCCCGGCGGAGTCCGGACCCGCTGGCAGCCCGCCGCACCCGTTCGCCGCCTTGCCTGTCGTCCAACGAGCTGCCGACCTGCGGCATTCCGCTCTGACCCGAGTGGGGGCCGATGTCCGCTGAGCGCGAACAAGACCCGGAGCCGCGGCGCTCGTCCACTCGTTCAGGTGGCCACGGTCGACTCAATCTCGCACGGTGGACGCCGCTCTGCCACCAATCGGTACCACCATCGGCGTACCCGTCACCGGGTCGGGGATGACCCGGGCGTTCAGGCTGAAGACGTCCGCCAGCAATTCCTCGGTGAGCACCTCGTCGGGCGCGCCCTGCGCGACGATCGCACCGTCGCGCATCGCGACCAGCCGGTCCGCGTAGCGGGCCGCCAGGTTCAGGTCGTGCAGCACCATCACCACGGTGCGGCCGCTCTCGTCGTGCAACCGGCCGACCAGGTCCAGCACCTCCACCTGGTGCGCCAGGTCCAGGTACGTCGTCGGCTCGTCCAGCAGCAGCAGGTCGGTGCCCTGGGCCAGCGCCATCGACAGCCAGGCGCGCTGGCGCTGGCCGCCGGAGAGCTCGTCCACCGCGCGCTCGGCGAGGTCGCCGATGCCGGTGAGCTCCAGCGCCTCCGCCACAGCCTGCTCGTCGTCCGAGGACCACTGCCGGTACCAGGCCTGGTGCGGGTGCCTGCCCCGCGCGACCAGGTCCGCCACCGTGAGCCCCTCCGGCGCCTGCGGCGTCTGCGGCAGCAGGCCGAGCACGCGCGCGACCTCCTTGGTGGGCATCTTGTGGATCTGCTTGCCGTCGAGCAGCACCTGCCCGCTCTGCGGCGCCAGCAACCGGGCCAGCGCCCGCAGCACCGTGGACTTGCCGCAACCGTTCGGGCCGATCACGGCGGTGATGGTGCCGTCCGGCACGTCGATGTCGAGGCCGTCCACGACGACCCGATCGCCGTAGGCCAGCCGCAGCCGCTCGCCCTGGAGCCGCTGCCGACGCCCGGCACCGGCCGCTTCCTGGCTGGGTGTGGACACGGGTGAGGTCATGCGCGGTCCTCCCGGTACCGACGGATGAGCAAGTAGATCAGGTACGGCGCGCCCAAGATCGCGGTGACGATGCCCACCGGCATCTCCGCCGCGCCGAACGCCGTCCTGGACAGCAGGTCGGCCGCCACCACCAGGGCGCCGCCGAACACCAGCGAGGACACCAGCGGTGGTCGCGCGGACCGGGACAGCCGCAGCGCGATCTGCGGCGCCGCCAGCGCCACGAACTGCACCGGACCGGCCGCCGCGGTCGCGATCGAGGCCAGCACCACGGCGGCGAGCAGCAGCAGGCCGCGCGAGAGGTCCCTCCGCAGGCCGAGGCCGCGCACCGTGTCGTCGTCGAACTGCAGGGCGCCGAGCGCGTGCGCGCCCAGCAGGGTCAGCGGCAGAAGCACGGCCAGCGCGATCGCCGTCGGCACCACGTGGTCCCAGC
Source organism: Saccharopolyspora sp. 6M (assembly GCF_020176775.1). Taxonomy (NCBI): domain Bacteria; kingdom Bacillati; phylum Actinomycetota; class Actinomycetes; order Pseudonocardiales; family Pseudonocardiaceae; genus Saccharopolyspora; species Saccharopolyspora sp. 6M. The sequence continues at coordinate 2,598 of NZ_JAIUJZ010000128.1, read as the reverse complement.
CGCGGGCGTTGAGGCTGCCCGTCAGCCACACCATCGCCCGCCCGGCGTCGTTCACGTCGCCCACCGTGAGCAGCCAGTAGATGGCGTTCCCGGCGAGCGCGGTGACGCCCACGCCGACCAGCACGATCCGGTACGAGTCGACCCCGCCGCGGTACGCCAGCCCGTAGATCGCGAGCCCGGCCACCAGCCCGCCGGCGAGCGCGATCATCGGCAGGCCCACGGCCTCGGCGAACCCGCCCAGCGCGCCCGCGGTACCGCCGAACACGATCACCGCGACCGCGGCGGCCCCGGCACCCGAGGTGATGCCGAGCATGTCCGGGCTGGCCAGCGGGTTGCGCGCCACGGCCTGCGTGATCGCGCCGGACAGGCCCAGCGCCGCGCCCACCAGCACCGCGGTCAGCGCCCGCGGCATCCGCAGCCCGAACACCACGTAGTGGTCGGCGTAGTCGCCGCCGCCGAACAGCGTGACCAGCACCTGCCCGGGGCTCAGCTGGTACTCGCCGAGCCCGATGTCCAGCAGCACGCAGGCCAGCAGCACCACCAGCCCGCCGAGCAGCACCAGCAGCGGCCGCGGCCGCAGCACCCCGGAGACCGGCCCCACCCGCAGCGGTCGCCGACCGGCGACCCGTCGTCCGGGGGCATCGAGAACCTGAGTCACAGCCGCACCAGCTTCCTGCGCCGCACCAACGCGATGAAGAACGGGGCGCCGACCATCGCCAGCATCACCCCGACCTGGACTTCGGCCGGCCGTGCGACCAACCGGCCCGCGATGTCCGCGAGCAGCACCAGCGACGAGCCCATCAGCGCCGCGAAGGGCAGCAGCCAGCGGTGGTCGGCGCCGGTGAAGAACCGCGCGATGTGCGGCACCACCAGGCCCACGAAGCTGATCGGCCCGCACACCGCGGCCGAGGCACCCACCAGCACCGCGATCGCCAGCACGCCGAGCCGCCGGGTCACCTCGACCCGGTGCCCGAGACCGCGGGCCACGTCGTCGCCCAGCGACAGCGCGTTGAGCCCGGTCGAGTTCGCCAGCCCCAGCACGAGCCCGACGACCAGGAACGGCAGCACCTGCCAGATGACCGCGGGATCGGTGACCGCGATCGACCCGACCTTCCAGAACCGGTAGGTGTCCAGGCTCTGCTGGTCGCTGAGCACCAGCGCCGAGGTCAGCGCCTGCAGCAGCGCGCTGATCGCCATGCCCGCGAGCGCCAGCGTCACCGGGGTGGCGCCGGCCCGGCCCATCGAGCCGATCGCGAACACCGCCAGCGCGCCCAGCAGCGCCCCGCCGAAGCCGAACCAGATGTAGCCGAACAGGCTGCTGATGCCGAACGCGTACACCGCCAGCACCACCGCGAGCGCCGCGCCCTGGGTGATGCCGAGGATGCCGGGATCGGCGATGGGGTTGCGGGTGTGCCCCTGCATCAGCGCGCCGGCGAGCCCGAGCGCGGCGCCGACGAGCACGCCGACGACGGTGCGCGGCAGCCGCAGCTCCCAGATGATCAGGGCGTTCTCCGAGCCCGCGGGCGCGACCAGCTCGGTCCACACGTCGCCGAGCGGGATGGACTTGGCGCCGACGGCGATGCTCAGCGCGCAGCTGACCACGAGCACGCCGAGCAGCACGCCCAGACCGAGCAGCCTGCGCCTGCGGCGCGCGCCGAGCCGCGCGGCCGGTGCTTCCGGCGCATCGCGCTCGGTGCCGGGCGGGCTCCCGACGGTTCCGCTGCGGCTCAAGGTCCCACTCCCACGTCGTCCGGTTCCGCCACTCGGCCCCAAGTTAGGTTAGGCCGACCTAAGGCTAGCCGACGGGTCCCGGCGGGTGGACCGATTCTCCGGAGCTCGCGGACGTACTCCGCGTCACGCCGCGATCACTCCGCCGAGACCAGGACGACGGGTGCGACCCCGCCGGAACCTCCGATCGGAAACCGATTTCCCGTGTTCCGCATCGATTCCGGAAGCCGATCTTCGAGGGTTTTCCCTCGCCTGCGCGGATCGACCGAGTCCGCCACCCGGCAATCTTGCGGCGACCACGGGCGCTCGACGGATGAAATCCCGGCGATAGCGCCGAACGGATCAGGCTCGTGAATCCCGTTCACGAACACCGCCGGCCCCGATTTCACCGCGCGGGCGACCGGATACCCCGGACGGCAGGCGGACGTTCGCGGAATCGACGCGGAACGCCCGCACCCGGACGCGGAAGAGAGCGAGAATCGGCGGCCGAACGCGCGGAACATCATCGGCCCCCCAGCGGCGGCACCGGCGCGCGCAAACAGTCGAGGCCCCGGCCGGAACGTTCGGGCGCGACCAACCGGACCCGCGGCGAACGGGACTCGGCCGCGCATCGGCCGCGGCATTCCGATCCGGGAACGGGCCGCGGCCGGTCGCGGCGGTTCATCAGCATTCCTGGCGCGAACGAACATCGGATCGGTGGCGGGCCCGCCGGGAAGAATCCGGATCCGGCATCCGGTGGAGCGGGCCGAACCCGGATCGGATGCGGCGGATCAGGTGCTGGGGAACCCGATGCCGGGTTCCGCGGCCGAACCGGATCGCGGAACCGCCGCGGAAGCCCGCCGCGGAGCGGCTCCGGCAACGCGCAGGGGG